>JAGTUZ010000001.1 GCA_018224415.1 Bacteroidota bacterium
TCGTCAGCAGTGGCGACGGTTGGCGGGTGTATCCCGCCCTGGCCCTCCGACGGAACCGGCTCTACGTTGTCTGGCAGCACCGACTCGCCGAGGGGACCACGCCCTGGATGCGTGTGTACGAGCTTGACCAACTGTTGTCGTCGTCGTCGCCTCCTCCTCCCGCTGCGGCCGCACTCGCGGTGGATGGTCCCTGGCCGCAGCCCGCTTCGGCACAGCTGCAATGCATCATACAGCCGCCACTGGGCGCACGCCTGCTCCACGTGGCCGCATTCGATGCGCTCGGGCGCAGGTTGTTCTTCCAGGAATACGACGCGGTGACAACGGTACCGGTGACGCTGGATGTCCGCGATTGGCCCGACGGCATCTACATGCTGCGCATCCGCTTCGATGATACGGTTAAAATGCTCCGTTTCTCTGTTTTACACTGATAGTGGAATGACGATGACATGCATTGCATCAGGTGATTCGCCCATGGAATCCCGAAGACATCGAGAAGGCAGGGGATGGCTGGTCGCCATCATTTTCCTTATGCTATCAGCGACTCCCGGTGCCCTCGTCCTCGGCCGGGTGCAGGTGGATGATACGCTCTGTGTCCCGCCGCTCCTTCTTCCCGTCGATGATGCCGGCTGTCTCGATTCCCTGGTGACCTTCGAATGGGAATCCTGTTCCGACGCCACCGCCTATCGCCTGCAGGTCCTGCACAATCCGGGTACCAATCACGCCCATGCGTTCATCGACACTGTTGTTTCCGCATCGTCTTTCACTGAGACCGTGTCGGTGCCGGGGATGCAACTATTCTGGCCGCTCGGCTGGCGCGTCGCCGCGCTCAAGGACACAACGCAGGGCGACTGGACCGAGCTGCGGCTGTTTCGTGTGAAATCGTGGTATCTCATCGCCTCACCGTTGCAGCCTGCCTCGGGTGATTCGGGTTTCGTCGACAGCGTCCGCCTCGTCTGGCGCGCGGAGCCCTGTGCCGAGCGGTATGTCATCGAACTACGCGAACCGTGGGACGGAATGCCTGGCAAGATATCGCTGGACACATCGACGGTCGACACGAGTTTCATTGTTCGTGGGCTGCCGTCCGGGCGCATCTTTATCTGGCGCGTGCGCCCGTACAGCGAGGATTTCGGCCATCGTTCGGTGTTTTTACTGTCCAGCATATTTCGTACCCATCAAGGTCCACCGCCCGTTCCGCTGCCAGTCTCGCCGCTCGACACCGTCGAGACCGGTGCCTCCGTGGACCTCAGGTGGACGCGTTTCGGGAACACTTCCTCCTACGATATTCTCGTACAGACCGCCACGGGGCGCACGGTTCTGGTGGACAGCATGTTGCTCTGGACGGTCTATCCCGCGGAAGAGCTCGAATACGATACGCTGTATCGATGGCAGGTGCGAGCACGCAATGACGTATTCACCGGGGAATGGTCCGTGCCACAGCATTTCTTCGTCCGCGAGTATCCGGTCGGCATCGGGGTCCTTCCCGCCGCCGGCGGATGTCAGATCGACGCCAGCTTCCCCCAACCGCTGCGTGGGGACGGCACGGTGCGGTACAACATTCCCCGGGCGCAGTCTGTGCGGCTCGTTCTCCACGACATTCTCGGCCGGGAGCGCCGGGAGTTGAGGCCTTCCCTGATGCATGTGCCGGGCTGGCACACAGCACGCGTGTCCGCCGACGGCCTCCCGCCGGGGACATATTTTCTCGTGCTGCACACGCCATCGGGAACCGTATCCCGCCGTATGGTCATCGCGCGATAGTGTCCAGCAGAGCAAGTCGCGACGCATTACCGATATTCCTCATGCACCTGCAGTCCGGGCCCCTGGACCGAGCGCTTGGTATTCCAGCCCACACACTTTTGACCTCCCACAAATTCAGTAAGCATTTTTCTTCCATGCTGGCATTCCTTCACCGGGGTGCTCGCCCGAAATCCCATAAAATCGCTTATTCCAGCCGGAAACGGGATTCTCCGGAATTTTTCCCGGAATGCCCTTGTTTAGGTGAGACAATCTTGACAAATTTGTACAGATTGAATCGAGAAAACGAATCAAGAGAGCATGGATCAAAGGAAGAGTATGAGCACTGACACGCAGGATCTCGAAAAACTGACCGGCGGAGAGTACAAATACGGTTTTGTCACGGATATCGAATCCGATACCGTGCCCAAGGGTCTCGATGAGGACGTCATCCGCATGATCTCGGCAAAGAAGAACGAGCCGGAATGGCTGCTGGAATGGCGTCTGAAGGCCTATCGCATGTGGTTGAAGATGACCGAGCCGCATTGGGCGAACATCGAGTACCCGCCGATCGACTACCAGAACATCTCCTACTACTCCGCCCCGAAAACGACGGACGGTCCGAAAAGCCTCGACGAGGTGGATCCGGAACTGCTGGCAACCTACGAGAAGCTGGGCATTCCGCTCAAGGAACAGGAACTGCTGGCCGGCGTCGCGGTGGACGCTGTCTTCGACAGCGTGTCGGTGGCAACCACGTTCAAGGGGAAGCTCAATGACCTCGGCATCATCTTCTGCTCCTTCTCCGAGGCGGTGCAGGAGCATCCCGACCTCGTGCGCAAGTACCTCGGATCCGTGGTGCCGCAGGGCGACAATTTCTACGCCGCACTGAATTCGGCGGTGTTCACCGACGGCTCCTTTGTCTATGTGCCAAAGGGCGTCCGCTGTCCGATGGAGCTCTCCACGTACTTCCGCATCAACAGTTTGGGCACCGGGCAGTTCGAACGCACGCTCATCATCGCCGAAGAAGGGGCCTATGTGAGCTACCTCGAGGGCTGCACCGCGCCGCAGCGCGATGAAAACCAGCTGCACGCGGCCGTGGTCGAATTGCTGGCGCTCGACAACGCGCAGATCAAGTACTCAACGGTGCAGAACTGGTATCCGGGGGACAAGGACGGCAAGGGCGGCATTTATAACTTCGTCACCAAGCGCGGCAAATGCGCGGGGGTGAATTCCAAGATCTCGTGGACGCAGGTGGAAACCGGGTCGTCCATCACCTGGAAATATCCGAGCTGCATCCTTCTGGGCGACAACTCTGTCGGTGAATTCTATTCCGTCGCCGTGACCAACAATCGCCAGCAGGCCGACACCGGCACGAAGATGATCCACATCGGGAAGAACACCCGCAGCACCATCGTGTCGAAAGGCATTTCGGCGGGCTTCAGCCAGAATACCTACCGCGGGCAGGTGAAGATCATGAAAAACGCCGACGGTGCGCGCAATTACTCGCAGTGCGATTCCATGCTCATGGGCGATCGCTGCGGCGCACATACCTTCCCGTACATCGAGAACAGCAATAGCGCCGCGCAGCTCGAGCATGAGGCCACGACCTCGAAAATCGGGGAAGACCAGATTTTCTACTGCAACCAGCGTGGCATATCCACAGAGGATGCGGTGAGCATGATTGTCAACGGCTTCTGCAAGGAAGTCTTCCGCGAACTGCCGATGGAGTTCGCCGTCGAGGCCAAGGCCCTGCTCGAGGTCAGCCTCGAAGGCGCGGTCGGGTAGCGACGATTGTAGGACCGAA
>JAGTUZ010000002.1 GCA_018224415.1 Bacteroidota bacterium
AAGATGGAAAGATGGAAAGATGGAAAGATGGAAAGATGGAAAGAAGGGATGATGGGACCCCCTTCGATTCTTCCTATCGGTAGATTTTCAATCCCTCGGTGCAATTCCTGCACATCGGGATGTCGCGTCGTCCCTGGAGCACGCGGAGACGGAAGGCGTGATATTCCTCCGACTGCCAGACGTCGGCGAAGTCGCGTCCGTCGAGCCTGCCGAGCGGATACTCCGCGTTCTTGTCGAAGCAGCAGGGCACAACCACACCTTCCCAGGTGATCACGCTGCGCTCCCACAGCCGCACGCAGCGGTCGCGAAGGGCGCTTTTCGGACGCAGTTCGCCGTCGACCACGTGATAGCGGCTGTATCGTTCGTCACGCGGAAGGAAGCGTTCTGCGCTTTCGAGGGAATACACCTGCATGGTTTTCAACGCCACACCCGCGTTGTGCTTTTGCGCGAGTCCGCGCAGTTCGGGAATCTGCGACTCGTTCTGCCGCGTGACGAGAAACTGCAGCGTGACTTCCGTGCGTGCGCGGCGGCCGAAGCGTCGGCGCGTTTCGTCGAGCAGTGCGAGCGCCTCGTGGACTTTCGCCAACGAACCGCCGACGCGATACTCCTCGTACACCTCCTGCGTCAGGCCGTCGAGGGAAACGATCAGACGGTCGAGCCCGGCGTCCAGCAGCGCGTCCACGACTTCCCGGCGCAGGAAATGCGCGTTGGTGCTGATGGAGACATACATCCGTTTCGCACGTGCGTAGGCGATCATGTCGACGAGGCGGTTGTTGATGAACGGCTCTCCCTGGAAAAAGAGCTGCAGGTAGAATACCTCGCCATGTACCTCGTCGACGATGGCGCGGAAGCGGTCGAAGTCCAACAGGCCAAGGGGACGCACCATGTCACCATTGCCGGACGGACATTCCGGACATTTGAGATTGCAGCGATTGGTTGGTTCGATGGTGAGTGTGTAGGGACGTCCCCACACGACGCTGCGGCGCAGCAGCAGCGAAAGGCGATATGACAGCATCACGGCAAGCAGGTTCCCGATGCGGCGCGGTGTGACGCAGCGGACGAGATTCCGGACACTTCGAAGGGTCATGAAGAATCCTTTCCGGGGAAGCGTCGGCGGCGGGGAATGCCGCGGACGGCGGAGGCGGTCACGCCCCGTCTTTCCGGCACACGAGGTACCAGGACGGCGCGATCCAAGTGTTATAAAAGCCGGCGTCGTCGCTGACGAGATCAGTGACGAACCGGTGGAGGCCCGAACGACGCAGCACATCGACCGCGCGGAGATGCATGTCGCTCCACACCAACGCGCGTGGCTGCTCGAACAGCCGGCGTGCCATGAAACGGTTGTGCAGTGTGGGCTGCAGTCCGCTTGCATGCAGCAGTCCCGTCAGTTCGTCGAAGGACAGCAACTGGGCGAGGTCGTCGCGCCAGGCGTCGGCCGGACGCTTGCGCTTGAGCACCTCGCGCAGCCGGGGTCGGGAGTACAGGCTCACCAGGGGCAATCCGAAATGCGGATCCGAAACGACGTTGGCGACCGACTGCCGGTTTGGCGTGCTCATATACAGCACGCCCTTCGGCGCGAGCACGCGTGCGAGTTCCGCGAGTACTTCGGAGGGTGCGGTGACATGCTCGATCACATCCTGCAGCACGATGGCGTCGAAGGAATCGTCGGGGTAGGGGAGGGCTTCGAGATCCGCCTCCTCGACGTCGATGTCGGGAAGCGTATGCCGCACGGCGTCGAGCCGTGCGGGATTGCGGTCAACGGCGATGACGTCGGCGCCGCGCGCGTTCAGGGCGGCGCTGCTCCCTCCGACGCCGCAGCCGGCGTCGAGCACAACGGCGCCGTGGAGGTCGCAGTGCAATGCAATCGCATCGCACACGGCCTCCCCGCGCAGGCGGGCCTGGTCGATGGCACGCTGCCAGCGCGTGTAGTCGGGATGCGCGGTGTCGATTTCGTAAACGGATTCGAAAACAGGTTCAGTCACGGTTCATTTCCAATGGGGCGGTTTGACAAACGACGTGAAACCGGTCAGGGCAGAAAAGAAAATATGCAATCCCTCGCTCAACGCAAGGGGCAGGCGGCGAGAATTTCCGTCCATCCATTTCACCGCATGCGCGAGAAAGTTCGTGTCGTACCAGAGTTTCCACAGCCAGAACAGCAGGGGAAGCACGCGCGCGGGTCCCTCGATCAGCACCGTCAGCACGACGGCGAGCAGTGGCACGAGCAGTTCCGCCGCGACGAATGCGCCGAGCAACAACGCCGCGCGGCCGCGATACGCCGATGAAACACGGTAATGCCGCATCTTCTGCACAAACAGCGCGCGCCAGTCCGCAGGTGTGGCGGAGCGCACCATCGCGTCCTTGCGCGTGCAGGTGCCGACGCGGCAGCCCGCCGCGACCAAACGCTGCAGCAGCAGGTCGTCGTCTCCGCCGAGCTGCGCGTACAGCGGCGGCAGTCCGCCCGAACGCGTGTAGACCGCGCGGGTGAAACCCCAGCTGCGGCCGCTGGCCATGTACGGCAGTCCCGACGCCGCGGCCGCGACGGCCAGCATCGTCGTCCTGCGCGATTCGAACGCCGCATATGACGCGGCGAGCCCGCGCGACGCTCCGGCGTCGAGAGGCGCTGCGGCATCCAGCGGCGCGAGTCCGACCACGGCGTCGGCGCCCGAAGAAAAGGACTCACGCATCCCCTTAATCCAGAACGGTCCCGGCACGCAGTCGGCGTCGGTGAGCAGGATGGTGTCGTGCCGCGCCTCGCTGATGCCGAGATGCAGCGCGTGTTTTTTTGGCGAGACGTCGGGCGGCGTCGCCTCCACGCGTTGCACGCGCAGGTCGAGCCGACCCGCGAAGGCGCGGGCGATGGCGCCGGTCTGGTCCGTCGAACGGTCGTCGACCACCACCACCTCGAAATCCTGTTTCGCGGCATCTTGCGCGCACAGCGCCTCCAGCAGCGCGCCGATATTCCTCGCCTCGTCATGCGCGGCGATCACCACCGACACCGCGCGTCCGTCGTCGCGCGCAGGCGGCTGCCGCAGCGCCTTCATCCAGCCGCGATAGGCCAGCATGAACAGCAGCGAGCTGAACACCGCCGCGACGGCACCGACTGTCAGGATGATTTCGATGGCGATGGATGGCATGGTTGTTTCAGCCCTTTGTGTCCGTTATACCGGGCGTTCCAAACTGCTCCGGATTGCCGGTCTCGTGCCATCCCGCGGGCACGAATGGAATCAGTTCGATATTGCGTTCGGCGAGATGCAGTTCGGTCACGCGTTTGACCTCCTGTCGCTGCGCGTAGCTGAGGTTCGACAACGGAAGAAAGACGGTTGCATCATCGTCGAGCAAACATCGCATCCCCGAGGCCTCGTGACGAACGCCGCGCAGCCGTTCCCAGCGCAGCGCATGTTCCGAGATCGGGGGTCGCCATTGCTGGAAGTACTCGACGCCATCGATCAGCCGCCAGGACAGGCCCGCCTCCCCGATGCGCAGGTACAACGACTTGAGATAACGAAGGCGATAGGCCGATTGAAGCATCAGGAAGGTGAAGAAGAGCAACTGGAATGATCCGAAGGATGGATCGTGTGTGATTCCCCATCCCATCATCCACAGCAGAAGCGCGATGAGGAGCATGCTCAGGAAAAAGAAAATCCAATGGCGTTTCTGAAGGGGGAGCATCAGCTTGATGTCGAGTTCGCGCATGGGATGTTACTTCACTCAGGTTCAATGGTCGTTACGGGTTGTGCCGGTGCCCGCGATGGCATCGCGAATGGCCCGCAGCATGGGCGGCGTGAGCCAGGCGTTGGCAACGAGGCGTCCGGTGACGAGGGCGATGGCAGCCGCGACGGCGCCGACGGCGTCGAACACCCCGATGGCGACGGCGAGCGTGACGATGATGAAGCCGACTTCCAGCGCCGTGCCCAGTGTGACCGGCGACGTGCGGCGCGTGGCCACCAGCACCGAGCGCTGGAAGGACAGCAGCACCGAAGTCGCCGGAATCAGCACCATGATCTGTGCCGGAAGCAGGGCGATCCCTGCCAGCGTGTCGGAAAGTCCGGACAGGTCACTGAACCACACTCCCGACAGCGGGGTGAAGACGATCAGCGCCAGTCCCGTCGTAGCCGCGGCGCCCAGTCCGACCGCGAAATTCCGCACCGGCACGAAATGCTCCATCCGTTTGCCGAAGCGGGCGATGGCAACTTCCTGATAAGACAATCCGAAACTCCGGAACAGGAAGACCAGCGAGTTCACCACCGGCATCACGGCCAGCGATTCCAGCGGCAGGCGGGACTGGCCGAGGAAAAACGTGATCATCGGATGCACGCCGAGGGCGAGGATGGAGGTCATGGCCAGCGGATAGTAGAAACGCAGGATGCCGGCGTAACCCAGGGTTTCCGTCGCGGGATCGTCACCGGCCGCGAGCAGGCGGCGAATGGCGCCGTGTGCCATGACGCGGCTGGCGAGGGCCTCGATTGTCACACCCGCCGACAGGGCAAGCGCACCGACGGCGGCGCCGGGCAGGTCGCTCCACAGTGCGACGGCAAGTGCCGTGGCGGTCATCGTGCCCAGGCGGATCACCGTGCCGTAGGCCACGCGTCGCGTCTGGTTGCCTCGGATGAGCAGTCCCTGCGCGAAGCGGCGGAAGCCGATCGCCGCCGGCCAGGGCAGCAGCAGCGCGGTGGCGAGATGCGTCAGGTCGGCCACATGCGGCGGCAGACCGATCAGGTCGCGTGCGAGGAAGGAAAATACTGGCGGAAATATCACCACGAGCATCACGGCGGTGATGCCGCCGTTGAGCATCCAGGTGAAATTCCTCAGGCGGCGGTAGGAAAGGCGGTCGGAAACAAGCGCCGTCGACGCGCTCATCATCATGATGATCGGCGCCTCGACCAGCAGCGCGAAGGAGAAGGCCACGCCGTAGGCGGCGAGATTTTCCTTGGCGTCCGCCAGCCGTGCGATGACAGCGGCGAGGAAGGGTCCCTCGATCGACATCATCAGCCACGTCGCCATCAACGGCATCCAGAACAGCAGGATCGCGCGTGTGGTGAGCGGTGTGTCGTCACGGGTGGAGGCGTTCGCGCTCATGTCAACACTCTGCGACGAGGAAGGTGACGTCGTCGTCGATGAAGTCCATGTCCTGGTACGCTGACACGCGCTCGTAGATCTGCCGCGCCGCCGCGTCGGCCCCGCCATCGGCCGTGAGAAGGGCCTGTTCAAGACGCGCGAGTCCGAATTCCTCGCCCGTGGCGTTGCCCGCCTCCAGCACACCATCGGTGTACAGCAGGAGCAGCGTACCCGGCGCGATATCCACTGTTTCCTCGTCGTAGCGGCTGCCGGAGAAGACGCCGAGCGGACGACCGCCGGACTCCAGACGCCGCAGAGTCCGTGCCTGCCGCAGAGTCCGTGCCTGCGGCAGAGTCCGTGCCTGCGGCGGATCGTCGGTCTGCCGCGTCACATCCGGCGCGCACAGAAGCACCGGGGGATGTGCCGCGACGGCGGCGCGCAGGCGTCCCTGCTTCAGATGCAGGAAGGCAGCGGTGGCGTACTGGACGTCGTGGGTGTTCCGCAGGCTTTCATACATCTTCTGGTTGATCGTTCCGGCGAG
>JAGTUZ010000003.1 GCA_018224415.1 Bacteroidota bacterium
AGTAGCGTATCTGTTCCAGCGCTTCCTCGTTGTCGGGATCGATTTCCAATGCGTTGCGGAACCAGTGTTCCGCGCGTTCACGGTTGGCCTTGAGCAGAAAGAGACGGCCCAGCAATGACATGGGCCGGGCGTCATTGGGGTATTCGCGGACAATGCGTTTGAGCAGCGATTCGGCATCGTCGATGCGCCCGAGCGTTATGAGCACAGCGGCAAGCGTATGCGCGCCGTCCCTGTCATCCGGATTCCTCTCGAGCAGGGCCTCGAGCACGGGTACGGCCGCCGATCCCTGGCCATCGGCGACGAGCGCCTGGGCCAGGCTTTGTTCAATCAGGGAATCGCCCGGCGCCTGCATCGCTGCACGGCGCAGGACTGTGACCGCGTCTTGTGTTTTACTGTTGCGCACGAGGGTGTCGCCGAGGGCGACCGCGTAATCGGCCGATGCAGGATCGAGTTCGAGGGCCAGAGCGAAATGGCGTTCGGCGTGCGCGTACTCCGCCCTCCGCCAGTAGATGAGACCGAGGGAGTAATGCGCCTTGGGCAGGCGTTTCCCGGCGAGTTGCAGCAGATAATACAGTGCACGATCGAGGTCTCCTGCCTGATAGGAGGCAAGGCCCAGTGCGTACAGCACGTCGGGATTTTTCGCATCGGATCGCAGCGCCTGCAAGAGCACCTGTTCGGCCGCTTGCAGATTGCCCATCTCGAGGTAGATGTTCCCGAGCCGCAACCGGTGGTTCCAGTCCTCCGGATGCTCGTGGATGAGACGCTGGTAGATCTGCACCGCATGCAGCCACATGTGGTGGTCTTCGTAATACCGCGCCTCGTCCAGGAGTTGGGAGATCCGATGCTCATTGACCATGTGTCATTCCCATTCGATGGTCGAGGGCGGTTTCGAACTGATGTCGTACACAACGCGGTTGATGCCGCGCACCTCGTTGATGATGCGGTTGGAAATGCGTTCGAGTACGTTGTATGGAATGCGCGCCCAGTCCGCCGTCATGCCATCGACGCTCGTGACTGCGCGTAGCGCTGCGGTGTAATCGTAAGTGCGCGCATCGCCCATCACACCGACAGATCGCACGGGCAGCAGCACGGCGAAGGCCTGCCAGATATTGTCGTATTCCCCGGCCTTGCGGATTTCGTCGAGAAACACCTCGTCCACTTCGCGCAACAGTTCGAGACGCTCGCGATCAATTTCGCCCAGCACGCGGATAGCCAGGCCGGGACCGGGGAACGGATGCCGGTCGATCAGGTGGTTGGGGATGCCGAGTTCGCGGCCGACATTGCGCACCTCATCCTTGAACAGCTCACGGAACGGCTCGATAAGTTTGAAGTTCATGTGTTCGGGAAGCCCGCCGACGTTGTGATGGGACTTGATCGTGGCGGAAGGTCCCTTGAAACTCACCGATTCAATGACGTCGGGATACAGCGTGCCCTGCGCGAGATAGGCCGCATCGCTGAACTCGGCGGCTTCCTTCTCGAAAACCTCGATGAAGGTTACCCCGATGATCTTGCGTTTCTGTTCGGGATCGGTGACCCCGGCCAGACGGTCAAGAAATAGGTCGGTCGCGTCTACAAATTTCAGCGGAATGTGGAACACGTCACGAAAGGCCTCAACGACCTGGGCACTCTCCTTTTTCCGCATGACACCATTGTCGATGTGAATGCACTGGAGCTGGTCACCGATGGCCTCATGCAGCAGCACGGCCGCCACGGCGGAATCCACTCCACCGCTCAGGGCGCAGATCACACGATCGGTTCCCACTGTCGCCCGGATTTCCTCGATGGCCTGCGCGATGAAGGAACGGGGATTCCATCCCCCCTTCGCCCCGCAGATGCCGTAGACAAAATTCGACAGGATGGTCCGGCCTTCCGTGGAATGCACAACCTCGGGGTGGAACTGCACCCCGAACATTTTTTTCTCCTGATTACCGATAGCGCAGATAGGCGCATTCTCCGTGTGGGCAATCACTTCGAATCGCTCGGGCAGGCGTGTGAGCGAATCGCCATGACTCATCCACACAACTGTTTCCTGCGAAACTCCCTTGAAGAGCTCGGACTGGTCGTCGAAGCGCAACTCCGCCTTCCCGTATTCGCGGCGGGCGGCGGGATCCACGGCACCGTCGTGATGCAGGGCGATGAGCTGCAGGCCGTAACAGATGCCGAGCAGCGGGATGCCGATCTCGAACACCTCGCGGTCGATCTGCGGCGCGCCTTGCTCGTACACGCTGTTGGGTCCGCCCGAAAGAATGACGCCCACCGGTGGGTGCGCACGCATTGCATCGAGGGCGAGGTGGAAAGGATGGATCTCGCAGTAGACCCCCAGCTCGCGCACGCGACGTGCGATGAGCTGCGTGTACTGGGAACCGAAATCAACGATACAAATCCATTCTGCGTGCTGCATGCATATTCCCGGACGGTGATAAATGCAGTGACCGGCCAGCCATGGCTGGCCGTCCGGTCATTGCGGAATTCCTGGTGAATTACTTCCCGATGAGGGCCTTGTACTGGGCCACATCCATGAGGCCGTCAATGTCGGCGGCATTGTCGGCGGTCATTTTGACCATCCAGCCGTCGCCATACGGGTCTGCGTTGACGGTTTCCGGGCTGCCTTCGAGTTCAGGATTGATCTCGGTGATGGTGCCCGCGATCGGGGCGATCAGATCGGACACCGTCTTGACTGCCTCGATCGAGCCGAAGGAATCCCCGGTCGCCACGGCGCGTGCCTCGGGAATGTCAACGAATACCACGTCGCCGAGTTCGCCGGCGGCGTATTCGGTGATGCCGATGACCACCACGTCGCCGTCGACCTTCACCCACTCATGGGAATCGGTGTACTTGAGATCTTCCGGGAAATTCATGTTCACGCTCCTGAAAAACTAGTGTGGAGAACTGCACGATTATGAAAACGTATCGAGGAAGTGGGTGTCGAACACCCCTTCCCGGAACGCAGGGTTCTGCATGACCTTCCGATGGAACGGCAGCGTGGTCGCGATGCCCTCGATGACGAATTCGTCGAGTGCCTGTGCCATGCGATCGATGGCCTCGGCGCGGTCGGCGCCGCGGACAATCAGTTTGGCGATCATCGAATCGTAATACGGCGGGATTACATATCCCTGGTAGGCATGCGAATCGACGCGCACACCGAAGCCGCTGGGTTGGTGCCAGGAAGTGATCATCCCGGGAGACGGCCGAAAATCCTTGTCCGGATCCTCGGCGTTGATGCGGCATTCGAGGGCGTGGCCTGACGGCAGCGCGAAGCCTCCCTCGGGCAGTTTCACACCCGCAGCGGCCCGAATCTGCTCGCGGATCAGGTCCACACCGGTCACTTCTTCGGTCACCGGATGCTCGACCTGGATGCGCGTGTTCATTTCCATGAAAAAAAACTGCTGGTGCTTGTCGAGCAGAAACTCGATCGTTCCCGCGCCCTCGTAATTGATTGCCTTTGCGGCAGCGACCGCGGCCTCCCCCATGCGATTGCGCAGGTCTTCCGACACGGCGGGCGAAGGAGATTCCTCGATAAGCTTCTGATGCCGTCGCTGGATCGAACAGTCGCGTTCACCGAGATGCACGACATTCCCATGCTGATCTCCGAGAATCTGCAGCTCGACGTGGCGCGGATTCTCGATGTACTTCTCGATGTACAGGTCACCGTTGCTGAAGGCGGATTCCGCTTCGGCCTTGGCCATGCGGAACTGCCTCTCGAATTCACTCCGTTCACGCACGATACGCATTCCCTTGCCACCGCCGCCCGCGGACGCCTTGAGGATGATGGGAAAATCGATGCCGCGGATGGTCTCCAATCCTTCGTCGAGTCCTGCAACGATGCCCGCGCTGCCCGGCACGGTCGGCACATCGGAGGCGCGCACCGTTTCCTTGGCGAGGGACTTGTTTCCCATGCGGTGAATCATATCCGGCGAGGGACCGATGAACTTGATGCCGGACTCGGCGCAGATTTCCGAGAAGGATGCATTTTCCGCGAGGAAGCCGTAGCCGGGATGGATGGCGTCCGCTCCGGTGATCTCGGCGGCGGCGAGGATACGGGGAATATTGAGATAGCTTTCCCTGCCTGCAGGCGGACCGATGCAAACGGCTTCGTCAGCGAAACGCACGTGCAGCGAGTGCTCGTCCGCCGTCGAGTACACGGCAACCGTCTTGATACCCATCACCCTACACGTGCGGATGATGCGCAGGGCGATTTCGCCTCTGTTCGCTATCAGGATTTTTGAAAACAAGCGGGCTCCTCCGATGAATTGGGCGATGGCGTCGGTGTGTTTCAGGCTGGCTCGACGAGGAACAACGGCTGATTGTACTCGACCGGTTTGCCATCGTCCACCAGGATTTTCACCACCCGGCCTGATGCATCCGATTCGATCTCGTTCATGATCTTCATTGCTTCGATGATGCAGAGGACCTGACCATTGCTGACCGTGTCACCCACCTGGACGAAGGGATCGGCGTCTGGAGAGGAGGAGCGGTAGAAGGTCCCGACGATCGGGGATCGCACCTCATGACGCGTCGAGGATTCCGCTGCCGCCGCGACGGGAGCTTCAGGAGTGGCTGGGGCGACCGGAGGCGTCGACGGCACGGCGAGCGCATGCATCTGCTGCATGGCGGACAGTCCCGCAGACATTCCAGAAGCATCGGGCGCGAAGTTCCGCGTGATGCGCAGGCGCTTGCCGTCTTCCTCTATCTCGAGTTCAGCGATCTGGGCGTCGTTGACGATCTTGATGCATTTACGAATGTACTGTAAGTCCATGGCGGCTCCGCGATTATATGATTCGGATGTCAGTGGCGCGAGAACGTTACTTCACGCGCTCGAGGTACGCTCCGCTGCGCGTATCGATCTTCAAGACCTCGCCTTGCTCGATGAACAGCGGTACGTTGACGGTCGCGCCGGTCTCGACGACCGCGCGCTTGCTTCCCCCCTGGGCGGTGTCTCCGCGAACACCAGGTTCGGTCTCCGTCACGGCCAGTTCCACGTTGATCGGCAGTTCTCCGCTGATCGGCGTATCGCCGTCCATCAGGATTTCACAGACTTCCCCTTCTTTGAGAAAGCGCACCGAATCTCCGAACGCCTCGCTGGAAACGTGGATCTGGTCGTAGGTTTCCTGATCCATGAAACAGAGGTAGTCCCCTTCCGGATAGAGATACTGGTATTTGCGGCGCTCGACGCGGACGACGTCCAGGTTCTCTCCCGGTCGGAAGCGCTGTTCGAAGGCGGAACCCGTGCGCATGTTGCGAAGCTTGGTCTGCACCATGGCACCGCCTTTTCCGGGCTTGTGGTGGCGCCATTCGACGATCATATGGAGATCGCCGTTAAAACGGATGATCAATCCGTTTCGAAAATCTGTTGTGGAACCCATAGAAGTTTGCTGTAATTCGCTTGGTGAATTGGTTAAAAGAGAATAGAACATGCAAGTTAGAGCCGCAGGGCAATAAAGTCAAGGAGTTGCCACTGTCGCAGCACATGCGAACTCGTTGATTCACTGGATGTTATTCTTCCACTCTCAAGTCCTGTAACAACGCCAGACCGTGGCCCCCTCCACATGCGAAGCCCGCTGTGCCTGTTATTTCCCGATGCGACGGAATTCCGTATCTTGAAAGGATGATGAAACGCTTCCCGGCATACCGCCTTCTCGCCTTCGCCTCCCTCCTGCTACTCACGTCTTGCGGGAAAGGCGAACGGGATATTCCCGCAGAAGAGACCGGTCAGCCCAACACGCTGCCTGCCGAGATGGTTCTGTATCGCGAGGCCCGCGATACCTTCCTTGCATGGACACTTGCGTTTGCCTCCGAGCGTCAGGCCGCCGAAGCCTACACACTGCTCAGTGGCAGAAGCACGCGCATCCTCCGCGATCGGGGCATCAAAGGCGCCGATGCCTTCGCCCGCTGGTTCGAGGAGCGCGCCAACGAACGCGTCACGCCGTTCTCCTACACGCTCACCCGTTTCGACGTGCTCGACATCGATATTCAGGACAGCACGAAGGCGGTTGTAACGGCCACCTTTCTTGTGCATGTCCACCAAAGCAGTTTCGAAAGCGTGGGGAGTTTCATTCTGAAACGGGAGAAGGGACGCTGGACTGTACCGTTTGCGGAATCCGGAAATTTCGAATCGAGCTGGTGGGAGAAGGAAACGCAGTTCGCCCAGCGCCTGAGCGAGGAAGGTCTGTCACGCGTATCCTCTGATGCCCTGGGACTCAGCTTTCGATACCCGGTCGCATGGGATGTGGTCAGCAGCAGCACGGCGTCGATCCCGGATCAACCGGCCTCGCTCCCAGGTGTGGAACTGCATTATCTCGATCCGACCAGTCTTTCTCCCGTGGCGTTCGCACGTGTTGCCGAGCTGCCTGGGCCGCTACCCGATTCGCTCCTCGCAAGCGCTGATTCCACATCCCCCGCCCAGCTTCGAACCCTGTCCGTTCGACGCGTGAGTGTCGATCGTGGAAAGCCGGTGGACGGTGAAGTCCGGATAATCGCCGATCCCGCCCGCAACCGCTATCTGCTTCTCTACACGGCGGTGGATGCGGCACAGGTGGCATACGATCGCTTCTCGGACACCTTTAACGCCATTCGCAGTTCTCTCACACCGACGACCGAGGTCCTCCCCTGATGCTCCCCCGCTCAATCCTTCTCTCAGTATTTTTGCTTCTCGGAATCAGCGCCTGCAATTCCGAATCCCGCCAGGATGCCCCCGCCCGGGTAGCTCCCGGCAACGACGCCCCGCAGGCGTCCACATCCGCGAACGCAGCGCAGCAGGATTCCCCGCCGCAGTCCGCTGACGCCCGTACGGACGATCCGGAATTGAAAAAGGAACTCCTGGAACGTCTCGAAGCGATCCGGAACAGCAACGAAACGGGCATGAGAGGTTCGGAGATCCAGACCCTGATCACGGAATTGTCCGCTCTCACACGTGTCCTCGCGGTGACCGCACGGGTGCTGGATCGCAACGGTATGTTCGCGGATGCCATACGCGACGAACTTGGCCGCTTCGAGCAAGGCGCGAAATCGCAGAACGACGAGGCCGTCCGTATTCTCAACGGGATGACCGGCGTCTACAGCATGTATGCGATTCTCGCAAAAATGCGCTTCGTGGGAATTGAAAAACGGCAGCTGGAAATCCAGGACATCCACGACCGCACCGTCGCGGCGCTGCGCAGCGAATCCCCCGTGGTGGAAACCGCCGCGGCCATCGCCGATGCGTGTTACGAGCTCTCGAGCATGATCATCCGCAACATCGATTCCGAGGGTCGATACGACAAGGCCTTCACACAGATCGAACATCAATACGAGCAGGGTATACACGTCGCAAAAAAGCGGGAAGACGTCTTTATCAACGGCATGTTCCGTACATACGAAATTTCGCAACTCTGGCTCCTGTCGATCAATCCGAAGGCCACGGACGTCATCACCCAGCTCAACGCCAGCGTATCGGAGGATAGCGGAAGCGCAACAAACGTCGGTATGCAGATGGGGATCGCCGCCGGGTATCTCTTCCTCATATCCTACCTGATCGCACAGGCCACGGTCAACATCATGCTCTGAGCCGAACGCATGCAGCACCGTTCCGTGTTCACGATTTCCTTGCGCGAACAGCCCGAGATATGGGACCGGCTATTCGCGGACAGTCCCGACGCCACCGTCTTCGGCAGTGTGCGCTGGTTGACCCTGCTCGCCACCGTCTTTGGTCGGGAAGCGTTCGCCGTGATCGCCGGCGATCCCGAACGCCCGACCGCAGGTATTCCTGTCCTTCAACATCGTCGGGGGCCACTGCGACTATCCTCCCCGTTGCCCATCACTCTCTATGCCGGAATACTCCGTTCGCGTGGCCCGGCGTTGCCGCTGGACGACCTCCTCCCCACCGTGGAACGCCGGCTGCACTTCGCCTCGCTCAATGCCGTCTGGTCGCAAGAGGAACGGACCGCCTTGTCGTCGCGTGGCTGGGAACTGCGTCGTCGCCATACCTACCGGCTCGATATCGATAACACGGAACAGATCTGGAACGGCTACAGCCAGTCGCTGCGCCGCAAGCTGCGACGTGTGCCGGCCGGCGGCTTCCGTCTTGACGTTGATCCGCCGACGGCGATGATCGTTCGATTATTCGATCAGAGCTACAGCCGCCACGGCATCCGTCCGCCGCTTCCCGGTGTCGTCCTTGACCGCTGGCTGGCCGAACTCCGTCGCAACAATCTCGCGTTCTGCTTCGCCGCGTGCCATCCCGATGGACGTCCCGCCGCTGTTCGCGTTGTCCTGCGGGACGGACCACGCCTCTTCGATTGGCTTGCCGGTTCTGATCCCGCCGTCGCTCCTTCGGCGTCGCACTGGCTGGTGCACACCATCCTCGACCGTTTTTCCGGAGAGGGATGCGAGCTGTTTGATTTTATGGGGGCAAACACCCCCGGCGTATCCGATTTCAAACGCGGCTTTGGTGGCTCGTTGTTCGAATACGATGAGGCGGAATGGTACCGTCCCTCCCTTTTGCGTCACCTGAGTGCATTGCGAAACCGCCGACGGCGGCGATGGAGGGGACTGCCATGAACGGTCGACCATTATGGATACACGTTCCAGCGCTGTTGCTGCTGGCCCTGCTCTTCCAGTTCCAGACCGCCTTCGCTCAGGAGATGGATTCGCTCGTGATCGATCAGGATTCGCTCGTGATCGATCAGGATTCGCTCGTGATCGATCAGGATTCGCTCGTGATCGATCAGG
>JAGTUZ010000004.1 GCA_018224415.1 Bacteroidota bacterium
AAATCGCCTTCATACCCCCAGTGATAGTGACCGGTGCGATAGAACGCGTTGAGATGGAACCAGCTGTCGTCCCAGGAAACCTGGGCGCGGTACACCCGCACGCGCTCGATGTCCGTCATCTGTTCAGGCTCGCCGTCGACGCGCACGCTGCGGGCGCGTCCGCGGTACTCGTAGAAGAGCTCGTCGATAGGATTGACCGGCACATGACCGAGGACGTTCAGGGAAACCGATCCCGATACGTTCTCGGCGGGGCGCGCTTCCACCTCGGCATAGAAGGACTCCATGTGATCGAAGCCCCGGAACGCCGGCCGCGTCGTCCCGAACGGTGCCGCCTCGTCGGGAGTGCTGACGTTGCTGCCGCCCGTGCTGATGGTGCTCATCTCCATGCGCAGGCCGCTGATGCGCAGCCGCTTCGTTTCCTCGCCGAGCATGGCCCCGCGGTCACCGCGAGCCTGCAGCAGGGCGGCGGTCGGATCGATCGCCGCGAAGTGGCGGTTGATCGCATCGATGGTTGTCCCCGCGGCGTACGGGTCCAGACGGTGGGCCTGTTGCAGGGCGTAGAACGCCGCGCGCGGATACACCTCATAGATGCCGCGGGCGTCGGAAGGACCCTTGGCACAGACGCCCCACCACTCTTCGTTCATGTTGTTCTGTCCGGCGACGAAATCCTCGGGGTATGCGTCGTTGGGCCATGACGCGTTGATGTCATGCACGTCGAGGTTGCTTTCCTGCTTGTACTTCCACCAGCCGTCGGTGAACTGGAACGTGAGTCCGCCGATGGCATTGCCCGTGCGTCCCTTGCCGCTCGACTGTTCGTAGATCTCCTTCCACTGTCCCAGCAGGTACCGCGCCTGCGTGTACTGGTCCTCGCGATTTTCCTTCGCATCGAAGGCGTCGGCCCCGAATTCGGTGAAAAGGATGGGAATGCCGAGTGTGCGCTTGACGCGTTCGAAGGCGTCGCCAAAGGAAATGCCGCGGTACATGTTCGTTCCGAACACGTCGATGCCCTTTGCCTCGCGGGCGATGATGTCGAGGTACTGCAGGTCGCCGTTGGCGATGGCCACGGGATGCACGGTATCATGCGCCTTGATCGCTCGCGTCACCTCGCCCATGAGGGAGTACAGATAGACGGCTTTCGCTGCCTGCCGTTCGCCTTCAGGGAAGGCCTCCGTCTCGGCCGAACTCCATTCAAGCCCATAATTGTTTTCATTCCCGAGCAGCCACATCAGCAGGCCCGGGACGTCACGGAACTCCTCGGCGAGCGCGGCGATCTCCGCGGTCAGTTGTCCGCGCGTTCGGGAATCAGAGTAATCCGTCTGCTGTACGAACACGCCATCGACGGTCACACCATAGCGGCCCAGTGAATGATTGAGGATGGTCCAGATGCCGTAGCGCTCGTAGATGTATCGCACCCAGCGGGGCGGGACACCGACGTACTGGCGGATCACGTTCACGCCCATGTTCCTGAGCAGTGTCATCTCGCGGTGCAGCGCCGCCTCGATGATGTCGTCGGGCTGCGTCCAGAGACTGTACGTGTAATTCTTGCCGATAGGGAAATAATCCCAGTTCATACCGATGACCATGAAGTCCTTCCCATCGACCTGCAGCCGCGTACCGGCGCCGTCGGAGGTGACCCGCACCTGGGCAGCCTGCCCGAGCGCCACGGCCGGAAGAAGAACAAGGAAGACAAGCGTCGAAAGACACGAAAGCATGACGGCGGAGTGACGACGGGCGGAAGCGGGACGGATTGGTCTCATGGTGGCCTCCTCGGTGTATGACAGAGAAATGATGCGCATGGAAAAGTCCGAACATCCGGAACGTTTCGGCGGGTAGGGAGCGCCGGTTCGTTTGCACTTTGTACTATGGTAGAACAAAGTAAGCGATGCGGGAGGATTTGTCAAGAAAAAAATGCGTTCGTCCGTCATGCACGCGTCGCAAATACCACATACACCTGAAAACGCTGACTATAACATGTGATAATGAAGGAAAAACGGATCCTGGACGCCCCGCGTGCATTTTTTCCTTGACAACGGAATGTGCGGACATTATTTTGTTGACGAACAAAGTATCCCTGATCGGCTCTTCGCGTTTCCCGACGTCCCTGCGATTTCTCGTTTCCCACACGAATGGAGGCAAGACATGACCGCATTGCGCAACTCATTCATGGCCGCATCCGCGGCGATTTTCATTGCCGTGCTGTTCGCCGGATGCGTGAGGGATGTGGACACGCTCGAACCGGCCGGGAATCCGACGGACGCCGACATCTTCATTGACGGCTTCGGTCCCAGTGTGGAGTACCAGGCGTTCGGCGGATCCAAGGTGGACGCGCTCGGCGTCACTTCGGAGGAAGTCCATCGGGGAAACCGTGCGCTGCGGTTCACGATACCGGACGAGGGAGATCCGGCGGGGAGTTACGCCGGCGGCGCGTTCGTGACGCGGGCCGTCCGTGATCTGTCGGGATACGACGCCCTGACGTTCTGGGCGAGGGCAACGGTTTCGGCGAAGATCAACCAGGTCGGATTCGGCAATGACAATACGGGGAACTCGCAATTCGTGGCGATGATGGAAGACGTCCCGGTTTCCACTACCTGGCAGAAGTATGTGCTTCCCCTGCCGCTGCCCGGGAAACTGACCGCGGAGGGCGGACTGTTTTTCATCGCGGAGGGTCCCGAGGACGGCCACGGCTATACACTGTATATCGACGATCTGCGCTACGAGACGCTCGGCACCATCGCCCATCCCGCGCCGCGCATCGCGACCCTCGAACTCTCCGGCGAGATCGGTGACAGCTTCGTTGTCGAAGGATGCGCGGTGGCCTTCGACATCGGCGGCGTCGAGCGGAGCATCCTTGTCTCTCCGGCATATTTCACCTTTCAATCGTCCGATCCGGCGGTTGCCACGGTGGATGCGAACGGCGGCATCACGGCGGTGGGGACAGGCAAGGCGGTGATCACCGCCAAACTCGGCACGCTCGACGCGTCGGGAAGCATCACCGTCACGGTCGGTACTTCGTTGTCTCCAGCCACGGCCGCGCCCACGCCGCTGCATCCCGCATCCGACGTGCTCTCGCTGTTCAGCAATGTCTATGTGAATCTGCCGGTGGACACCTGGTCGGCGGACTGGGACATGGCAGACATCAGGGATGTGCGCATCGCCGGAGACGACGTCAAGAAATACAGCAACCTGGTATTCGCCGGCATCGAGTTCACCTCGCAGACCGTGGATGCGTCTGCCATTACGGCGTTTCACGTGGACCTCTGGACTCCTGATCCGACGGCGGCGCCCGCAGTGTTGAAGATCAAGCTGGTGGATTTCGGAGCGAACGGCGCCTTCGGAGGCGGTGACGATTCCGAGCACGAACTGAGCTTCACGGCGACCTCCACGCCGGCACTGAAAACGGGCAGCTGGATTTCCTTTGACATTCCGTTTTCCCGTTTCACCGGTCTTCGCAACCGGGCGCATCTCGCGCAGATCATTTTCTCCGGTACCCTCGGCACAATCTTCATCGATAATGTCTATTTCCACAAATAAACCCCTGTCGTCCCGGGCGGCGGCGTCGATCGGTCTCCGCGGTGACACGCCGGTGCCGGGCGACTGGTCCCGCACCGCTCTCGAAACCACGCCTTCGCTCACCGACCGCGTGCTCGGTCTGATCTGGCGTGAACGGCGCATCTCGCGCGCCGACATCGCGCGCCGGACCGGGCTCGCCCGATCGACGGTTTCGGAAATCGTCCGCGACTTGCTGCACACCGGACTCGTCGCCGAAGTGGGCACCGATCGCTCCAGCGGCGGACGCCGGCCGATCGTGCTGGAATTCCAGGACGACGCGTTTGGCATTCTCGGCGTGGACATCGGCGCGACGCACGTGGCGGTGGCCGTGACCGATCTTCGCGGAAAGGTGCTTGCATGGAGGGAACAGCTTCGCCCGGTGCGCACGGACCCCGAGCAGACGCGCGCGCTGGTGCACGAACTTTGCGATGCCTGTCTCGCGGAATGGGGACGCGGGAACAAGCGCCTCGTCGGCATCGGCCTCGCGGTGCCGAGTCCCGTCGACCCCCGCCATCCCGACCGCATCTCCGAAGTCGTGCTCCCCGCCTGGCGCGGGCATATCGGCATTGAAGATCTGCATCTCCGCTATGATGTGCCTGTCCTCGTCGACAACGATGCCAACCTCGGCGCGCTGGCCGAAGGCTGGTGGGGAGCAGGACGCAGCGTGCGGGATTTCACCTATATCAAGGTCGCCACCGGCATCGGCGCGGGTTTCATCCTCGGGGGAGAGATCTACCGCGGCAGTTCGGGCGTGGCGGGCGAGATCGGACATGTCGCCATCGATCCGGAAGGCAGTTCCTGCGTCTGCGGACTGCGCGGCTGTCTCGTGACCCTTGTCGGCACCGCCGCACTGATCGCCCGCGCGGAGGAACTCCTGCCAGGCTATCCCGACAGCGTCCTTGCGGGCAAGACGCTTCGCATCGACACTCTCGAACGCGCCGCCATCGAAGGCGATGCACTGGCGGGCCGTGTGGTGCGCGAGGCGGGCGAACACCTGGGCATCGCGGTTGCCGGACTGCTCAATCTCATGAATCCCGAAATGGTCATTCTTGGCGGTGGCGTGACGCGCGTGCGCGAGCTTCTTCTCGAACCGCTCCGCCATGTCGTGCGCAACCGCACACTGGTCACCGCCGTCGCCGCGACGGAAATCCGCATCAGCGAACTCGGCGCGCGTGCGGTCGCGATCGGCGCCGCCACCCTGGTCCTTTCCGCGGCACTGGCCAATCCCGGTCTCTTCCCCCGAACACAGATAACGAGGACACGATGATGAACCTGACCGGATTTCCCGGCTTCCTTGCCGTGTTGGCGCTGTGCGCGCTGTGCACCACGGCCTGCGACGACGACGTCTCCGACCCGGGGACGCGGGAGTGGACACTCGTCTGGCAGGACGAATTCGACGGTCCTGCCGGCCAGCGGCCGGACAGTACCCGCTGGACCTATGACATCGGCACCGACTGGGGAAACAAGCAGCTCGAGTACGACACCGACCGTCCGTCAAACGTGTCGCTTGACGGTATCGGGAATCTCGCGATCACCGCGCGCAGGGAAGCCTGGCTCGGCAGCGGCTACACTTCGGCGCGCATCGTCACGCGCGGACTCTTCGAGCGCACCTATGGCCGCTACGAGGCGCGCATCCAGCTTCCGTACGGACCCGGCATCTGGCCCGCGTTCTGGCTGCTCGGAGCGAATATCGAAACGACTCCCTGGCCCGCCTGCGGGGAAATCGACATCATGGAATACCGGGGGCAGGAGGTCAGCACGGTGCACGGCAGTCTGCACGGCCCGGGCTACTCCGCCGCACAGGCGGTGACCCGCCGCTTCGACCTGGACCGCGACCGCTTCGATACCGGCTTCCACGTGTTCACCGTCGAATGGGGAGCGGATTACATCGATTGGTTTGTTGACGGAACCCATTACCAGCGGGTTGTTCCCGGCGACCTGAAGGGCCCCTGGGTTTTCGATCACCCCTTCTACATCATCCTGAACGTAGCCGTCGGCGGCGGATGGGTCGGTGCGCCCACGGCGAACACGAAGTTCCCGCAGACGATGCTTGTCGATTGGGTTCGCGTGTACGAGGAGGTCTCGTGATCCTGCGCTCCGGCTTCCGCCTCCCGGTTGCGTTTCGCGCGCTGCTGCAGCCCGACGCACCGGTTCCATCTCCCGAAGCCTGGAGCGCCGAGTCATGAAACCGCGCATCCAATACCGCACCGCCCCGGAAGATCGCATCCCCTTCGCCCAGAAGCTCACATACGGAGTGGGCGCCTTTGTCAACAACCTGCTTGCCGCCGCCAGCGGGGGGATGCTCATCGTGCTGAACCTTGGTCTCGGAATGAATCCCGCCCTCGTTGGTCTCGTCGGCGCGCTGCCCCGGCTCACCGACGC
>JAGTUZ010000005.1 GCA_018224415.1 Bacteroidota bacterium
CGCCCACCATGATCATGACCGGACGGCCGTTGTTTTCTTTCGCGTAGTAGTAACGGATGCCGACGACGCCTTCCTGTGCGAGCACCTGCTCGATCGCGGCGCGTCCGAAAAATCCTCCCTTGATGGCACCCTTGCCCGCGCTCATGCGGTAGTTGCGCGTCAGTTCGCTGGCATCGTCGATCGCGATTGTGTGATCCTCGAGTCCGGTGAACACCGGACGCTGGCGCTCGCGCACTTCCGGCTGTGCCGGGGCGATCGGGGCGTCGATGAACAGATCGGTAAGGGTACGGGTGGTGGTTGCATTCACGGTTTCCATCATGAACCTCTGTGTGTAATGATTGTGAGTGTGTGGAGTGTATATCCAGTTTCGCTGATTTTTCTACATTGAAATGCGTCTAATTCCTTATGGAACAACATGATAATATAGGATATATCAGATGAGAATATCTTAATATAATATATAACTCTCCTCCTGTTGACGTCCGGGAAGCATACAAGTCCTCGGAGTCGCGATCAGCGTATTTCAAAGAGCCTTATGATGTTTCGTCGGAACATTTCGAGCACAGGGCAGGCCGCACGTCTGGTAAACGGCGGTCTGTGCTCCGGGTCGAATATGGCACAATGGTCAGCGCCTGGGCGGTGCTGCCAGACATTTCACGGTGGACCGGTGCCCTCTGAGGTTACCTCACACACGGTGTCGCGAAATGATCGGCCAACTCCTTTTTCCTGGTGAGACATCACGTTTCCATTGGAGATCGTCTCGGAAGATCCGGCTCGGCGAGTCAGACATTTCCGAGCAAAAGATCTCCAATTCACCACTTGCCCGGCAATATAATGAATAGAACCTTACAATTGCATTAAAAATATGTAATGTTCGCCTTGAAAATTGCGAATTGTTTTCCCTCTCCATTCTTCCACTCCGGATGCGACCTTCGGCCGTCGCCCGCGTTTCAAATTACAGCCATCCCGCAACCCATGTAATGACAACATGTTACAAGTGCAACTCCGATACCCTCTCGCCCCGGCATAGCGGCGGCGGCGGCATTTACTGCCTGAATAAGGAACGGAGCACCGCAGTTAGCCAGTCGTCTACCCCTTTTCGTTCCTCACCGCGGGTGGCCTTCGAGAGACCCGGCCCGGGCGAATCCGCGCGGAATGCACAGGATTATCATTCCGCTTCGCCACCACATCACAAGAAAACGATGGAACCCCGGAGATGCATTGACTGCAAGACGGGGAGAATGTACCTTTCCGTCCATGATTCGCAGCCTTGTCTTTCTCTTTCTCTTGATTGGTACCGGGATTCCGGAACTCCCCGCTCAGCCGACTCCGAGTGAGGCCTGTCCGCCGTTGCCGTTCATCCGCGGATTGCGTGTGTATGCCGGGGATGACGAAACCAATCTTCCGGTGATGATCCAGGCAGACACCTCCGCACGGTCGTCCGATGCGCTGCTCCCGTCTTGGATCACCATTCGTTTCGATGTAGCGGAAGAAGCGCCGCCCCGGCTTGCCATCCGTTTCCGGCACTGCGACAAGGACTGGAACGTCGATACGGACTACTTCGTGCGGGATGATTTCTTTACCCTGACGCGCACCCTGTTCTACGAACAGTCCTCGGCCGGCATCGAGATGTATCGATGGCGTTTCACCAACAGTTTTCCCAGCGCGGAACACCCCTTCGTACGCTTCCTGTATTCTGGAAACTGGCTTTTTGACATCGTCGACGAAAACGACGAGGAGGCGATCTATGCGTCGGGACGCTTCATCGTTGTCGAAAACCTGGTTCGCTCCGCACTGGAAGTACGAAACGACTATTGGACGCCCTGGGTCATGCCGTTCGACCAGGTGCATCGGCTCCGACTGAACATACGCATTCCGAGCCCGGGACCCCTCTTCCAGGATTTCGTCCGCACGGTGGATTTCTACAAGAATTTCAATCTGTACCAACCCTACCGCGTCGACAGTTACGATCGCCAGGCGAATACCTTCGTCGAAGGCATCGGCCTCGACAGGAAGGCGTTCATCTATGAAAACATGCCACCCGGGAACGGATATCGACTGCTGGACATCCGCCGGGCCGTTGTCTATCCCTCACAACAGGTGGCCAAACGATTTGAAGGCGCCGACTTCACCCGTTTCCGCTTCGGCATCGACCAGCATGTGTATTTCGGCTCGGCGGTCACCGAACCAATCAGAAGCTTCGACGCGGAATATCTCTGTGTGCAGTTCGAACTCGAGCGGCCCCTGATCGAGGACGCCGATGTATTCGTGGCAGGAATTTTCAACAATTGGGATCCGCAGCCCGACGACCGGATGTGGTATGATGAGGACATCGGTCATTACTTCCTGCACCGATGGCTTATGCGTGGGGCCTACGACTACCAGTACGTGGTGGGCATCTACGACGAGGACAAGGGATACATCCCGGATGCAGACTGGCTCCGGATCGAGGGCAATGGCTGGGCGGCCAACAACCTGTACTGGGCCGTCATCTATTACGACGACGACCAGTTCGGCGGCGTCACCCGGGCCGTGGGTTTCACGTATCGCGTCGCCGGGCGATGACAACAGCACCACTCCATACCGGCATCCCGTCCAACGGCCGTGGCGATGCGGGCGGACATGAGCGACGCCCACCCGCGGCCAGTGTTGTCACAACGGTGTACAACCGCGCATCGATTCTCGGTCGCGCCATGCACAGCGTCCTTGACCAATCCTTCACTGATTTCGAATACATCATCGTGGATGACGGATCGACAGACGGTTCCGCCGACGTCGCCGAAGCCATCGACGACCCGCGAATCCGCGTTATCCGTTCTCCCCATCACGGACGCGCCTCCGCCCTGAACACCGCCTTCGCGGCCTGCACAGCGGAATTCATTCTCATCCAGGACTCGGATGACATCGCCCTTCCCGGACGCTTCGAGAAACAGATCGCATTTCTGCGCGGACACCCGGACGTCGGGATGGTGGGGTCGTGGCTGCTCATGGCCGGAGACAACGGAACCGCACGAAGGCAATACATTCTCCCGAGCCAACACGACCGGATATTCGATCTCATGCTCGTGACCAGTGCCGTGAGCTTCGGGGCGTCCGCGATCCGGCGCCAATGCGCGGTTGTCACGGGTCCCTTCAATGAAGCCCTGGTCGCGGCCGAGGATTATGAATTCCAGTTGCGACTGCTCGATCACTGCCGATTTGCCAACATACCTGAAGTTCTCCAGGAAGTGCGGCTCCTTGACGACTCACAAAGTATCGTACGGAGCCAGGAGCAGCGGCAATGGACACGTGACCTCGCACTGGCATTCATCAACCGGAATGCGGCAGGCGTCCCTCCGCTGTTCTCGGAGCCGGCCCGCCATCGCTGCATCGGTCGGGTTCAGTATTACTACGGTGATATCCGTACAGCCAGGTCCGCGCTCATTCAGTCACTGCGCATGCAACCGTGGAGTCTGGAAACTTGGCGCTACCTTCTCCCCTGTCTGTTGGGGGAAACAGTGCTTGCGGCCTTCCGCACCACACCCCGTCTGCGTAGGCCGATCCTTCGCCTGAAACGCCTGCCATTGTTCCGCCGCTACTTTCTTCCCTGACGCTCACCCCAAACCTGCAACATCGCGATAGACGTCGAGCATTGCGTCCCGTTCGTTTTCCAGACAATGGTACAGACGAAAGTGGCTCATCGCGTCCGCAAACTCCTGCCGCGGGCGCGTGACACTCTCACGAAGGACACGCTGAAGATCGGCGGGCGTTCGGGGATCGTAGTACAGCCCGATGCGATACTCCCTCTCATGATCGAGAAACACGCCCATCTTCGGTGCGATCACCGGACATCCGTGCGAGACGAACAGCATGGCGGTTCCGGAATGAAGAATCCTGCGATACGGGAGCGCCCCAAAATCCGCCGCATCCATCAGCGTCGCCGTTTCCTCCTCGCCGATGTACCGATCCAGGGTGATGATCCGCAGCCCCGCGCGCGTCCGCCCCGCGCGTGTCCGCCCCTCGCTCACCGCCGCCATCCCCGCTCCCGCACAGACCAGCGTCAGTGGAACATCCGCTGCCTCGCATGCGGCCTTGACAAACGAGTCGAATCCCTTGTATGGCTTGACCGTCCCGTACAGGAGGATCACGATATCCGCATCCGTACATCCGTTTTCCGTGCGCCAGTTCCGCCGCCGTTCGGTATCGAACGGCTCGACGCGATACACGCAATGCGGCGCAACCCACACATCAGGGGAATAACCATATTCCTCGAACAGCACCCTGCCTCCTTCGCGTGAAAGTGTGGTGACCGCATCGGCTGAATGGATGATCAGCGTCAGGACGAAACGCTCCCATCGCCGGTGCGGATAGTCATGCCCCCCATTGTCGTGCAAGGTGATCACAACGCGGTGCCCGAACGCGCGAAGAAGCAGCAACGTCGCCAACCGGCACATGCTGCGTGTGATCGCGGAGCCGATCCCCACACCTTCGTAAATGAACTGTGGATAATGAATGTGGAGGATACTGCTGGCTGCGTGCGGACGCCGCAGCGCAAACGGCGATCGGAAACTCGCGAGAAGGCGCCTGCGCAGATCGAGCGGCTCCACACGGATACCGTCCTGCTTCGCCGTGATGCTTCTATAGAGGTCACGCAGATGGATGTTTGTTTCGTCAAAAGGTCCGTCGGTGAAAATGCGAATCTCCCTCTCCGTGACTGCGGCTCGGGATTTCCGCCATCCGGTGAAAAACGCGCGGACAAACCAGCGACGGATGTCCGGATGGATCGCGCCTGTCAGCCACCATACGCCGGCAAGCGCCACGGCGGAAACGACGAGCATGGCGGAGGAAGCAGGAGCAGCGATCGCGTGTAACGCGGCCAGCGTAATGCCGAGGAACAGCGATGCCGCAATACCGGGGATCCAGGCATGCAACAGAGGACGCACGGGCCGAGCGAAACTGCTCCGGATATAATGAAAGAACAGAATGTTCAGAAGCGTGTTTGCCGCAACGAATCCCCAGACGAACGTCTCGAGATCCGTCAGCGAAAGCAGGATGAACAGGGGAAGAAGCACGATGGCCGAGATGATGGAATATCGGAGCAGCGCGCGTTCCTCTCCAATTGATAGAAGCGCCTGTCCGCCAAGCGCAAGAAGGGACTGACGCATCGCCTCAATGGTCAACAGACGGAAGATACCGATGACACTGCTCCAGTCCTCTCCCATGACGAGAGGGATGAAATCTTCCGCTGTCATCAACAGCACCGTAAGAAATGGGAGAAGCACCGCAAGCATGAAGCGGGTGTCGCGGCAGAACAACCGGTACATCATCCTGCGATCGGCCGCGGCCTGCGCGTACTGAGGATAACTCAGAAAGCGCATCACTCCCGCAAAAAACTCCTGTGTGATGGTGATCACACGATAGGCGAGATGGTACAGGCCCAGCATGGTCGCGCCGAGATTGAGTGCAACCATGATGTCGTCGAAAGTCGTCGTGAGAAAGGTTGTTGTCTCGATGGAAATGATGCGCCAGCTGTGCAGATAGTGGGACAACCGGACGTCCTGCCGCCGATACGCGGGCGCTGGCCGTCCGACGTGCCTGCGGTAAAGCAGCAGGCGGACGGCGTGCATGAGGGCGAGGTAGACCACGAAAACGATGACGTCATGCGTGACGAGAAACAACGCCACGGCGGGAAACCACGCGACGAGGTTTCCATACACATCGCTGCGCGCGATTTTCTGGTACTCCTGCCGGTGCAGCAGCTCCACACGGTACACCACCTGCGAAATTTGCAGGGGCAACACCGGCAGACCCCAGACGAGAAGCATCGCCAGGCCGGGAATGGCAAACAGCGACTGAAGCGGATACGCGGTGATGGCAAGCAGGAGGGAAAGGAGCAGTGCGAGCAGCGGTGCCAGGACGGCGACGGAACGTGCCCGTTTCGAGACCATCCCTCCCTCGCGCACAAGCAATGCCTCGTTGCCGAAGGAAAGCAACATCTGAAAAACGGCCACGAAGGTGACGTACAAGGCGACAGCCGCGTATTCGGATGGCCCGAGCGTCCGGGCAATGAGCAGATGCAGCGCAAGAGTCGTGCCGGCGGCAATGACACGGGAGAGCAGCGTTCCCCCGTAGGCCTCGATATGCCTGCTGCCGTGCTCCGTCCCCGTCATGGCCGCAGGACCCCGCGCCTCATGATCTGACCCGGAGGACCATCAGCGTCACATCGTCTCCCTGGTCGGCACCGCCGTGATGGCGCTGTGCCTCGGTGATGATCTGGAACAGAATATCCTGCGCCGCATGCGTCGCCGTGGCTGTCACGGTGTCGCGAAGGCGGCGGATGCCGAATTCCTCACCGTTGCTGCCGGTGCCTTCGATGATACCGTCGGTATAGAGGACAAGCACGTCGCCTTCCTGCAGCTGCAGGCATTCTTCATGATAGACGGTCTCTTCGACCATACCCAACGGATAATGCGATCCGTTTTCCGACCATTCGATCAGGAAGGCCTCGCCGTTCCGGACGAGCAGCGGTTTTGGCAGGCCCGCATTTGTGAAGCGCATTTCCAGTGTGTGCTCGTCGAGCGTCGCGAAACAGACCGCGGCGAACATCTGCCGGAAGGTATCGCGGTACAGGCGACGGTTGGCTGCTTCGAGAATGCCGCGGGGGGTATCCCCGGTTTCCGCCGCGAAACGCAGCGTGCTGATGGTCGAAGCCATGATCATCGCAGCCGATACCCCCTTGTCCGATACGTCCCCGACCACCAGTCCCAGCCGGCCGCCGCCGAATTCCACATAGTCATAGAAATCGCCACCCACTTCCCTCGCGGGCAGCGTAAGGGCCGCCAGGTCAAAACACGGATGATCGGGCGTGCCTGCCGGGAGCATCGCGGTCTGGATGTGCTGGGCGATGAGCACGTCCTGCTTGATGCGTTCTTTCTCCTGCAGCGCTTCGGCCAGTGTGGCGTTTTTCCATCCGAGCGCCGCATGTTCGGCCACGCGGCCAAGCTCGGCAAGTTCTTCCGTTCCGAGTGTGCGACCGCTGCTCTTCTTGCCGATGAGCACGCAGACGCGCGTCCCGTCTTCCGCACTGATGCAGAAGAATGCGTTCAGTCCGGGCAGCGCCCCGCCACCCGGGATGGCGTTGAGGTTCAGCACGGTGCCTTTCTCCACACTGCTGAACAGGCCCGGCTGATGCTGCAGGGTGTCGACCGTGACATCGGACAGCGCCTCTCCGGCAAGCGTCCGACGCACACCCGCACCACCCCACTCGATGACGGAAATGAAACCGAGCTGCAGGATGTCGGGCAGACGGGCGGCCAGCGCACGGACAATCTCCTCCCGTTCGAGCATGTTCAGCAGGTCCCGCGACAGCCGGCGGAGCTGCTCGCGACGTTGGTATTCCTCCTGGAAAAACTGCCGGTCGAGAAAGCCTTCCACGCGGTCTTTGCCGAGGCCGATGAAAATGGCGATGACCGCTGTCACGATCACTGAAACCAGCAGCGTGTCGATGGTGGTGAATTCGTCGACCGCCGCATCGAGAAAGGTAAACAGCAGCACGAAGGTGAGCACGACCAGACCGCTGAGCAGCGCGTACAAGGTCGTCCGCTTGAACAGGATATGCACATCCAGAAATCCGTATCTCAGCAGCGCATACCAGAAGCTCACCGGGAGCGCCAGCGTGACCGTCAGCAGGGAAACAAGACGCAGTTCGACCGCAAACGGCAACAGCGTATCGTAATAGACATACAGGTGGTTGAGCACGACGAGGAGAATGAAGCCGATCGCGAAGACCCACATGCCCGCCCGGACCACGCGGAGAACGCGATGGGTGAGCGGCGCCTTCGCGCGCCGGCGGGAACCGGCGAGCAGCAACAGTCCCAGCAGGGGCGCGAACACATACGCCCCGTCGATAAGCATCGCGTATGGACGGATGTCGTCTACCATGCGATCCTGGGTGACCAGCATCCCCAAGGCCATGAGCAGGACAAACGGCGCATAGACCAGGATCAGGCGTCTGACTGGCCGCTCTTTCATGAACCACTCCTCCGGGAACACGATCAGGAAATGCAGCAGCATGGGCAGGAAAAGCATGAACGTCACTTCCGCCACAAGATCGCGCCAGTCTCCCAGCAATTTCCACCATGGCATGTACTGGCTCACAGATGTCGCACTGAGCATGTAGACCGCATAGACCGAGAGTGTCATGAAAAACAATGCGGCCTGCCGCTGTCGCGGACGTCGCAGCAGCACCACGTACCCGATGAGCAGCAGGATGACCGGCGACACGTTGTTGATCACCAACGTCGCGAGCGACATGTTGCGCCCGCGGATCTCGTTCATCGACGCGTCGAGTACAACCGCAAAGCGCCGGCTTTCTCCTGCGCGCAGCAGCGTGATCTGCAGGGTGTCTCCGATCTGGATGTCCGACATCAGCCGCGTCCATTCCCCCGAGTCAAAATGCGCCGAGTCCAGGCGCAGGTCGTTGATGCGCGTGATGATGTCACTTGCCTGGAAGCGGGAATCGGGCTCGCCGTCCACGCTCACCACCGGCACGACACGGATTCCCTCGCCCACATTTTCCACCGGAAACCACGGGAGTCCCGGCCGGGTGTATTGCACGAATATCCCGATCGGCAGCTGAAGCAAGGCCATCAGCAGCAGCAGCGCTCCCATCACGACGAACAGGACATGCAAGGGACGGGACTCGATCAAACGTGATTTCATCCACTCTCCGGGAAACGAGGTGCAACAATGGAAAACAAAATACAAAATCGCACGGGGAATCCTGTGCTGGAGAAATACACATGATGCCAAGCCGGCACACATGATGCCAAGCCGGCACACATGATGACGGGCCGGCACACATGATGCCGGGGCAGTATCCATGATATTGCTTTCCGCCTCGAAACGTCTGTACATTGATATTCACGACGAATCAGGCTGCACCGCATACGCTCCGTTCCACAAACGCTTCCCGCCCATGCAATCCCTCACTCTTCCCGGTTTGATCTTTCTGCTGACCCTGCTTGTCCCGGCGCCACTGGGTGCGCAAATACCACAGCCGGCAGCGCAGGAAAACGCATCAGACGATGAGACGCTCGGAAGCTGGAAACGGGTGCTGATGCGTACCGAATTCACCCTGTGGGATGTGACCTGCAGCGACAGCCTCCATTGCCACGCGGTCGGCGATTACGGCGTCATCATTCGCAGCAGTGACGGTGGCGGGAGCTGGACGCAGAAGCTCTCCCCGAACCAGTTCGCCCTTCGCAGCATCCATTTCTTCGACGACAGCACCGGCATCACCGCCGGCTTTCGGGGCAGCTGCTTCCGCACGACGGACCGAGGCGAGAGCTGGCAGACCGTCAATCTCGAAACGGAGGCAACACTGCCGGGCATGAGTGTTGTTGGAAACACCGTCTGGCTGTCCGGCGAGGAAGGAACGATGCTCCGTTCGTCCGACCGCGGCGCGACCTGGACAAGACTCGCGAGCGGGACGGACGTCATGCTCGACGCCATCTCTTTCGCCGATGCACGGCACGGATGGGCGTCGTCGGTGCAGCGGACGATGCTGCGGACCACCGACGGCGGCGATACCTGGACAGCGCAGGACATCGACAGTTTCCTGCCCGTCACCACCATCTGCGCCCGCTCGGCCGAGGAATGCTGGGCCGCGGGACAGCACGGGCTGCTGCTGCGCACGCTCGATGGCGGCGCGAGCTGGCAGCGTATCGAGGCGTATGAAACCGATTACGTGAGCATCGCTTTCGACAGCTGCGGCACCGGATGGGCGGTCGGACGGCGCGGCGCCATCGTCCGCGGCGAACGGGACAACCTCCGCTGGCGCCTGCACGACCTGACAACCGCCGTGTCCCTGCACGGTATCACCTTCCTGCCAAACAACACTGCGCTGGCCGTGGGCCTGCATGGCATGCTGTTCCGGCAGGGACAACTGTATCCCCCCCCCGCGGAGACCGGCGAAACGAAAACGCCCTGATTCAATTTATCACACGATATCGTCTTTTATTTCCATCGGAGACAGCATGAACGTCACGGTACTCGGTGGCGGAATGGTCGGCTCGGCCATCGTCCGCGATCTCTCCTCTGACCCCGCATTTTCGGTGACGGTCGCTGATCGCGACCGCAGCGCGCTCGACCGTTGCGCCGCTGCCGCCACCGCTGTAAAAACACTGCAGGCGGACCTCGCCGACCCGGACGCGCTTGGCGGGGTGATCGCCGAGGCGGACCTCGTCATCGGTGCCGTACCCGGTTTCATGGGCTTCGAAACCCTCCGACGCGTGATCGACGCCGGGAAGAACGTCGTGGATATCTCCTTCTTCCCCGAAGATCCCTTCACGCTCGATACCCTTGCGCGTGAGCGCGGCGTGACGGCGGTAATGGACTGCGGCCTGGCGCCGGGCCTCGGCAACATTCTCATGGGACGATTGAACGAGGAACTCGACGATATCGACACGTTTCTCTGCTACGTGGGCGGTCTGCCGGTCGTCCGCCGCAAACCCTACGAGTACGCCGCGGTCTTCTCTCCCATCGACGTGATCGAGGAATACACGCGTCCCGCCCGCTACATCGAAAACGGAAGCGAGGTCGTGCGTCCGGCTCTCAGCGACATCGAGGAAATGGACTTCGACGGCATCGGCACGCTCGAGGCCTTCAACACCGACGGACTCCGTTCGCTGGCCGTAACCATGCATGCGCCGAACATGAAGGAAAAAACCATGCGCTATCCCGGCCATGTGGCACTTATGAAAGCCCTCCGCGACACCGGCTTCTTCGACAAGGAAGCGATCGACATCGCCGGACAGCGCATCGCCCCGCTGGATTTCACCGCGCGCCTGCTCTTCCCTGCATGGGAAATGAAGGAGGGCGAGGAAGACCTCTCCGTCATGCGCGTGATCATCGAGGGCCGCCGGGGCGCAACCGTGCAACGACACACCTTCGACCTGCTCGACCGCTACGACCGGGTGACGGGCGTCACTTCCATGGCGCGCACCACCGGCTACACCTGCGCCGTCGCCGCGCGGCTCGTCGCCGACGGCAGCTACCGCCATGCCGGCATCTCTCCCCCTGAATTTCTCGGCGCCCGCGCCGATGTCTACAACGCCCTCATGGCCGGCCTCGCCGCCCGCGGCATCGCCTTCACCCACCACATGGAAGAAACCACGAAGACACCAGGACACGAAGAATAGCACGAAGGATTTTTTGCCTGACAGGCACCTCGTATGCCGACGGTCATCGACAGCCGGACTGGCTTCAACGGTGCCTGTCAGGCAAA
>JAGTUZ010000006.1 GCA_018224415.1 Bacteroidota bacterium
ATGTCCATCACCTCGGAGGGGTGTCCCTCGGCGGCGGCGAGATTGACGAGGCGTCCCTGCGCAAGCAGGTACACGCGGTTCCCGGTTTTCTTGATGACGTATTCTTCGTTGTTGGTACGGATCGTCCGCTTGCTCTTCTTGACCTTCTCGAGTTCGGGAATGTTGATCTCGCAGTCGTAGTGACCGGTATTGCAGACGATGGCTCCGTCCTTCATCGAGAGGAAATGCTTTTCGCGGATGACGTCCTTGACGCCGGTAGCGGTGATGAACACGTCACCGACCTTGGCGGCCTGATCCATGGTCATCACTTCGTGTCCTTCAAGCGTCGCCTTGAGGGCAGCGGTCGGCTTGATCTCGGTGACGATGGTATTGGCTCCGAGTCCCTTGACGCGATCGGCCACGCCCTTGCCGCAGTGCCCGAAGCCCGCGACAACGACGTTCTTCCCGGCGAACAGGATGCTCGTCGCGCGGAGAATGCCGTCGAGCGTGGACTGTCCCGTGCCGTAGACGTTATCGAAATCCCACTTGGTCTCGGCGTCGTTGACGGCGATGACCGGGTACTTCAGTTCGCCCGCATCTGCCATGGCGCGCAGGCGATGCACGCCGGTGGTGGTCTCCTCGGTGCCGCCGAGCATCTCGGGGATGAGCTTCTTGTGTTTGTTGTGGATGGTGAAAATCAGGTCCGCACCGTCGTCGAGCGTGAGGTTGGGCTTGAAGTCCAGCGTGCGCTCGATGGCCCAGTAAAACTCCTTGACGTTCATGCCGTGCCAGGCGAATATGGAAGTACCCTTCGCGGCGAGCGCGGCGGCGACTTCGTCGTTGGTCGACAGCGGATTGCAGCCGCTCCAGCTCACATCGGCGCCGGCGGCGGCGAGCGTCTCGACCAGAACGGCGGTCTCCTTCGTCACGTGCAGACAGCCCGCAATGCGGAAGCCCTTCAGCGGCTTGCTTTTGCTGTACTTCTCGCGCAGGGCCATGAGCACCGGCATGCGGCTCTCGGCCCATTCGATTTTCATGCGGCCTTCCGCGGCGAGGCGGATGTCCTTGACCTTGTAATTTTTCTTGGCGGCTTTAGCCATGGGAAACAAACTCCGTCTATGAAATGGAAATGAACATGCGATAATCGTATTCGTGGAAGGCGGCCGTGCGGATCAGGCCAGCGCCTTCCGGATTTCCTTCACCAGGTCGAGCTTCTCCCAGGTGAAGTCCTTTTCGTCGCGCCCGAAATGTCCGTACGCCGCGGTGGCGCGGTAGATGGGCCGACGCAGCTTGAGGCGCTCGATGATACCGGCGGGTGTCATATCCACGTTTTTCATCACCCAGCGGGAGATGTCGGCGTCGGTCACACCGCTCTTGGCGCTGCCGTGCGTGTCGATATGGATGGACACCGGCTTTGCCACACCAATCGCATACCCCACCTGGATGGTGCACTCCTCGGCCACACCTGCAGCGACGATGTTCTTCGCCAGGTGGCGTGTGGCGTAGGCGGCGCTGCGGTCGACTTTCGACGGGTCCTTGCCCGAAAACGCGCCGCCGCCGTGCGGGGCCCAGCCGCCGTAGGTATCAACGATGATCTTCCGGCCGGTGAGACCCGAGTCGCCGTGGGGACCGCCGATCTCGAAGCGTCCGGTGGGATTGACATGGAGGATGATCTTTCCGTGGAGAAGATGCTTCGGAAACACCTTCGCAACGACATGCTCCTCGACGTCGTTCTTGATCTGCTTCATCGACACACCCGGGTCATGCTGGGTGGACACCACGATGGTGTGCACGCGCTTGGCTTCGCGTCCTTCGTACTCGAACGTCACCTGTGACTTCGAATCCGGACGCAGGTACGGCATGAGCTTCGGCTGATTCTTCCGGATGTCTGCCAGGCGCTGCACGAGCTTGTGTGAATACAGGATGGGCATGGGCATGTACTCGGCCGTGGTGTTGGTCGCATAGCCGAACATGATGCCCTGGTCACCCGCGCCGCCGGTTTTCACACCGCGGAAGATGTCGGGCGATTGCTGGTGGATGTGTGAGGCAACGCCGCAGGAGTCGGCGTCGAAACGATATTTCGGATCCGTGTAGCCGATTTCACGCACGGTCTCGCGCACGATCTCCTGCACGTTGACGTACGCCGTCGTGGTGATCTCACCACCGACAAGCACGAAGCCCGTCGTCGTGAAACACTCGCAGGCGACGCGCGCTTGGGGATCTTCACGGAGGATGCTGTCGAGCACCGCGTCGGAAATCTGGTCGCACACCTTGTCGGGGTGGCCTTCGGAAACGGATTCGGAAGTAAAGAGATATGACATGGGAAAGATCCGTCGCTAATGGAAAAAGTCGTAACCTGTCCATCCGGTGGTCCTGCAGCTTACAGGCTCAGTACCGGGCAGTTCGCCTTCATAATGAATGCGATATCAAAGCAATGTAAAACCATTTTTTTTCATATTGAAATGATTTTCGAGAACGGGTATTGAGTTCATGCATCGGGGATGGCGGGAGTATCGGAAACGACGGGAGACCGGCGGTCACTGCTGGCGTGCACGTGCACGTGCACGTGCACGATTCCAGACGCGCGATGAACCGGGTGCGGCAAGGCAATCTTGCATAATTCACTGATCCGGATTATATTGCGTTTCTCTTGCCATCCTAGCTCAGTTGGTAGAGCAGCTCACTCGTAATGAGCAGGTCGTCGGTTCGAGTCCGATGGATGGCTCCCTTGAAAGCCCGCCGCAAAAACGGCGGGCTTTTCTTTATTTTTCGCTCCCGCCGGCATTCCGTCGTATTCCTTTCCATGATATCTTGCGCAGATCATGCGCATGCTCGTCATCGACAATTTCGATTCCTTCACCTGGAATCTCGTCCAGCTCTTCGCCGCCGAAGGCGCGGATGTCGTGGTGCGGAGGAATGACACTCCGCTGGAGGAGCTGCTGGCGCTGGCGCCCGACGCGCTGCTGGTGTCACCGGGTCCCGGCACCCCGCGCGACGCGGGAGTGAGCGCGGAGGCGATCGCATGCTGGCAGGGACGCATCCCCGTGCTCGGCGTCTGCCTCGGCATGCAGGTGATCAACGAAGTTTACGGAGGTGATACGGTGCATGCGCCGGAACCGGTACATGGCAAGGCGCGGGACATCCGGCATGACGGCACAGGACTGTTCACAGGGCTCCCCTCTCCGTTCCGCGCCGCGCGCTACCACTCGCTCGCCATCCTCCGACGTTCCGGCGATCTCGTGGAGAACGCCTGGTCGGCCGACGGGACGATCATGGGTATCCACCACCGTGCGCTCCCGCTACATGCCGTTCAGTTCCATCCTGAATCTTTCATGACCGAACATGGCATCGCCATGGCGCGCCACTTCCTCTCGCTCTGCGTTCCGACATATCACACGAAGGGCACAGACGCATGAACGCGACAGTCCCCTCCCCGCCGCCGCTTCCAGGCCTGCGAGTGCACATCGCCGTTGAGGACACCACACACTGCGCCGATGACGCCACTTTCGCCCGCGACTGCCGCACGCAAGCGGAAACGCTCCCCCATGCCATCCTGCTCTCGGGAGGTGCACATGAATGCGCCGCGCGATCCGTCGCGGCACTCGTGCCGGCGCTGCTGCTGGAGGCGAAAGGCCGTCGGCTGCGTCTGCACACCATGCGCGGGACGGCGGAATGGGAGGCCGATCCGTTTGACCTGCTCGAGCAACTGATGTCCGCAGCGCAACACGCGTCGGATGGACCGTCCGTTCCCACCGCCGCGGGCTACGTGGCCTACGAAGCAGGTCGTCTCATCGAACGGCTGCCGGGCAGGACGCAGGATCGTATGGGACTTCCTGATCTTTTATTCATCTTTCCCACGCGCGTGCGTGTCCACGACCGGCGGACCAGCATGGTGACCACGTACAGACTGGACTGGTCGGATGACAAAGGCCTGCTCACTC
>JAGTUZ010000007.1 GCA_018224415.1 Bacteroidota bacterium
GGGCGTGCGGGCCTGGTCGGCGAGGGATATCGGATACGGTTCTCCGTTGTTCCAGTCATAGAGGGGAATCTCGTCCGGGATGATGGTCGGGCACAGTCCGCGCTCGAGCGCGATGTGAAAGAGCCCGAAGTTTCCCGGCTCGTGTCCGCCCAGCCAGTGCCCGATCACGTCGACGAGAAATGCGTTTTTGCCGAAGAGCAGCATGTTGGTCATGAACTCCTCGGGCGTGTTGCCGGGACCAGGTCCCTCGGTGAAGCCGTTGCCGTTGCGGCCGTAGATGGCCTCGACCACATGCAGTCCCGCGCGGATGACGCTGTGCGAGTCGCAGGTGCGCTGCGCCCAGGTTTCCATGGCATAGCCGCCGATCCCGCCGTTGTCGGGACGGTCCCATCGCGGGATGCCCGCGGCCAGGTGCCGGGCATGGGATTCATCGACGAGACGCCTCCGGTCGGGATTGAAGTCCTTGAGCACGTGCGCCGGCTGCAGCGCGGTGGAATCGAGTCCCTCGCAGAAACTGATGTATCGGCTCACCGCCATGCCCTGCAGGTTCTTCACGGCCAGCGTCATGCCCATGCCGTGGGCCTTGAACTTCGCGATGTTGAGCAGGAAGGTGTCGTCGTCGTTGTACGGTGCCACGTAGCCGATGCGGCGGAAGATCACTCCGTCGGGGACGTCACGCCAGATGACCTCGGTGCCGGCCTGCAGGGTCTCCAGCGTCATGTCGGTCAGCCGCCTGCCGGTGGGGAAATCATAGACATGGCAACCGTGCCTCTGCACCAGCGCTTCGAGCAGGGGTCCGGTCACCGGATATTCACCCGCGCAGTAGCCGTCGCCGAGCCAGTTGCCCTCGCGGACAAACATGTTGCCGCCCGGAAAGCCCTGATCGCGCAGGCCCTGCATGACGCCGTCGACAAAGGGAATGTCGGTCATGATGCCCATGCCCGCGGGCGTGTTGCCCGTGCCCATCGTGCAGGTGAGGTTCGGTTTGATGGCGAAGGCGTTTGCGAACGGCGCTTCCCCGCTCTCCCCCGCGGTGAACAGTTCGCCCATGATCGCCGCACCGGCGGTGAACTTCGCCGCCGTGTCGAGCTTGTCCGCCACCTGCGTGCGACGGATGAACACCGCATCGGGATGCGCGGTGACAAAGGGATGCAGCGCGAGCGCCGTGGCAGCCGTGCGTCCTGTGCGCCGGGGAAACGCCGGGAGGCGCCGGGCGATGCTGATGCCGGCGCCCGCGGCGACGGCGGTGTGAAGGAACTGGCGACGTTTCATTCTCCGACCTCCTTGTCCGATGATAGCGATGCGTCCATGTTGCGAAATCCGCGGGGAGGTTCCCGCAGCGCCTCGTCGCTGATCGCGGCGAAGGCGGCCTGTCTGACGAGAATCCAGCGATAGTACGGTTCGATTTCCGCGAAGGCCTCCGGGCTGAGTTCTTTCCGGAAGAGTTCGATCCAGGCGTCCAGCTGCGCTGGCCAGTACGCGAGTCTGAAGCCATGCGCGCGGTAGGCCCGATAGACCCAGAGGATGGTATCGACGTAGACCTCCGGATTCCAGCGAGTGAACATGGACTCCATGAAGCGGAGATGGTTGCGATGGTTGTTCTCCATCATCAGCATGTTCCCGGCACCCACGAGCTGCTCGAGATCCGGACGCGTGGAGAATCGTTGGTTGAAGGACGCCGCGAGCAGTTCGCGCCGGCCGGTGAATTCTTCGAGGATCTGCGGTGAAACCGGAGCAAGCTGTCCGGCTTCTTCGATGAGCGTTTCGCGATTCATTCCGTCACTCCTTCGTTTGTGCCTGGCAGGATGATACGAAAGGTCGTTCCGACTCCCACGGTGCTGCGCAGCGAGATGCTGCCGCCGTGTCCCTCGACCAGTCGCTTGACGATGGAGAGACCAAGACCGGTGGATCGCTCTCCCATCGTGGGGCGGATTGTTGTTCTCGAAAACGGCTTGAAAAGCAGTTGCTGCTGATCCTCGGGGATGCCCGGCCCGTGATCCTCCACCTCGAGCCGCACTCCTCCGGCATATCGCGTACAACGCAGCCAGACCGTACTTCCCGCTTCGGAAAACTTGATGGCGTTCGATAAAAGGTTGTTCAGAATCTGTTCAAACTTGCCTTTGTCGAGCGGGACCTGCGGGAGATGTTCCTCGAGTTCCGCGACGATCGTGATGTTCTTTTTCCCGGCAATCAGTCGATTCCGTTCCGCGTTTCGCCGGATGTGCGAGGACAGATCGAACGTGCTTTTCTCGAGCGTCAGCTTACCGGACTCGATTGCCGTGTAGTCGAGCAGGCTGTTGATCAGGCCGAGCATGAATTCGCTGGATTCACGGATCTCCATGAGAAAGTCACGCTGCTGTCCGTTGATCTCCCCCGCATCCCCGTGGAGAAGAATGTCGCTGAAGGCCAGCAGCACGCCGAGGGGATTGCGCAGGTCGTGCGCCGCGATGCCAAGGAATTGGTTTTTTGTTTCCGACAGGGCCTGAAGCTGCACGTTGCGTCGCTGCAACTCGCGGTTGAGGTCGCCCATCTCGACAGTGAGTTTCATGAGTTCGGATCGAAGATGTCGAAGATCGGAATCCGTCGATTCCGCGAGCAGCATGTATCCGGCGTCTGTACGCCGGACAAAGAAACGAAAACTCGCCGGCTCTCCGGAAGCCGTTGTCAGATGCAGGATCTGGCCGTCTCTTTCCGATGCGCTGAGTTTCTCGAGCGTGAGCCCACCCTGGAAATCGATGATGTTTTCGTGTATGGAGGTCCCGCGCAACGATCGCCCCGCAAGGGTTTCCGCCGAGCTGTTCGCGCGGGTGATGATTCCCGCCTTGTCGGTCAGGAACAGTAGCTGGGCGCTTTTCGCCAGAAGCAGTTCGAACGCCTGCGCGGCGAGACGTGCCTGGATTTCAGTGTTTGTCGAGGTAGGACTCAAATTCCTCCAGGGTTCTGATCGGCAGGACGTCAGGGACATCCGCCAGCAATGTATCAGCGCCGTGCGTGATGGCCTGTCCGCCGACGATGATGGGAACAGCAGGATTCACCTTGCGAATCTCGCGGAGCAGTTGAAGCAGGACGGGCGCGTTCCAGTATAGCGTGATGGAAACGGCAAGCAGGTGTGGTTGTTTTTGCTCGACGAGCCGACAGAGATCCGAAACAGGCGAATCGGCGCCGATGAAGTGCCCGTCCCAACCGTGCAGCTCGCAGATGTCCGCGATCATCCGCGCGCCCACCAGGTGCAACTCTCCGGGCGTGCAGGTGATCACCGCCACGCGTCCGCGACGCGGTGTGGAAAACAGCCGTGGATAGACGAGATGGAACAGCGAGAGCGTGATGGATGTGGCAAGGTGTTCCGTCGCGACGGAAATCCGGTTTCGCTCCCACAACGCACCCACACGATAGAGGGCGTGCTGGAACAGTCCAAGATAAATCTCCCGGATCGGGACATCATCGTCGAGCAGCGATTGCGTGATGTCCGCGGCGACCCGTTTGTCGCCTGCAAGCAGGGCTTCGACAAATTGGGCAGAGAGCGTGGGATTTATGGTACCGAGGGTTTCCAATCGCGATCTCTCCTTGAACAATGTGCCATAGGGGTTCCGGATCGCACAGCTGAGCGGCGGCTACGAAATTCCATCGATCGGAAACCTGAAAAGTAGCCAGCGAAACCCGCATGCACAAGTCACGTCGTTGGGACCTGACCCGGACGGAAAAATATAACGGGAATCCACCCGAATGCGGATTCCCGTTTGATTGCCGACAGGCATGAGGGTGCGCCCTGGCACCCTGTATTAAACGGAATTCAGATCGACATCACGAAGCCGATTGTGGCCTGCAGTCCGGTGAGGTCCTCCTGCCCGGTGAAAAGCGTCTTGCCGCCGTCGAGTTCTTCGAACTTGATGAACTGGTACTTCGCACCCACGCTGATGCCGAAGCTCTCGCCGATGAGGAAGTCCACACCAATGCCGGCGTAATAGCCGAAACGGATGTAGGTGTCGGTGTCATCGGGCAGATCGTTATTCTCGGTCATCTGCAGCGGGTCATGCGAGGTGAAGGCGAAATACGCGCCGAGTCCCGCCATGGCGTAGGGCTGCACGGGATTCACGGGCAGCGGGGCGACGGAGAGTCCGATCGTCACGGGCACGATGATTGTCCACGCCTTGTACTCGATGAACGCCGTCTGCAGCGCGTTGCTCTTGAATTCGTAGGAAGAATACCAGGCGCCGGCCGACAGGTCGGTGTAAAACGGATGCCCGATGTTCTTGCGGAAATGGAAATCCACGCCCAGCGCCTGCGATTCGTCTATGACACCTTCGGTCTTGTTGAACGCGACGTCGTCGAGCCGCACGCCCTGCTCCTTGTCCTTCGGGAACCAGGCGCCCACGCGCACGGA
>JAGTUZ010000008.1 GCA_018224415.1 Bacteroidota bacterium
CGGACGTGCGGACGCCTGCCGAGCCAACGGCTGCGACCTGCCTTGCCCAGGCTGATGTTTTCATGCGTACGGTTGCTCACCGTGCCGAGCGTGGCGTAACACACGACCTGCACGAGGCGCACTTCCCCGGAAGGCAGTTTCACCTGCGCATACCGGCCTTCCTTGGCGACAAGCTGTGCGGCGTTTCCCGCGCTGCGCGCGATCTGTCCACCCTTGCCCGGCTTGAGCTCAATGTTGTGGATGAAGGATCCTACCGGAATATTCTGCAGCGGCAGCGCGTTCCCATCCTTGATTTCCGCATCCGCGCCGGATATGATCGGCTCACCGACCTTCAACCCGTCGGGTGCGAGAATGTAGCGCTTCTCACCGTCGGCGTATACCACAAGCGCAATAAACGCCGTGCGGTTCGGATCGTATTCGATTGTCTCGATGCGACCGGGAATGCCGACCTTGTTGCGCTTGAAATCGATGATGCGATAGCGGCGCTTGTGACCACCGCCGCGATGACGACTGGTAATGCGGCCATGGTTGTTGCGTCCGCCGCTCTTCGAGAGCGGAGCGAGTAGGGATTTCTCCGGCGTTGTGCAGGTGACTTCCTCGAACGTACTGATCGAGTAGAACCGCGTCGCGGGGGTCATCGGGCGTAATTTTCTAACAGCCACTGCTCGTTCCTTGCTTTATAGTTCTCGTTTACTTCTTCTGACAGGAGCGCTCTGGCGATCCGTTCTGACCGGCGGAAATACCGCCATGGGTCTGGACCAACTCGATCAGGACTCGATGAGCTCGATCGTCTGGCCTTCCTTGAGCGTCACAATCGCCTTTTTCCAGCTCGGCCGGTTGCCGACCATGCGGCCGCGACGTGTGAACTGTGACTTGCGCTTGCCTTTGTACCGAATCGTCCGGATACTCTGGATGTCGACGGAGAAGCGCTTTGCGATCGCCTGGGCAATCTCGATCTTGTTGGCATCGATGTCCACTTCGAACGCGTACTGGTGACGCTCGCCGAGCATGGTCATCTTTTCCGTGAGAATCGGGCGTTTGATGATGGTTTTCATGGACATTCCACTCATTAGATTTTCGTGAACGCTTCATCGATGACTGACAACGCGCTCTTCTGGATCAACAGCATCTGATTGTTGAGCACGTCGTAGGTCGATGCCTTCGAGGCTTCACGGATTTCCAGGGTAGGAATGTTGCGTCCGGCAAGCCAGAGATTCTGATCGTATTGCGCCACCAAAAGCAGCGTCTTGGTGTTCTGCAGCGAGAGCGACTTGAGAATCGCCGCCATCTCGCGCGTCTTTCCGTTGGACGCGGTGAAGTCGTCGATGACCATGACCTGCTGGTCGGCGGCCTTCATCGCGTAGGCGGACTTGCGGGCGAGCTGGCGCATCTTTGACGGGAGGCTCTTGCGGTAACTGCGGGGACGCGGACCGAAAATGGTGCCGCCACCCACCCACAGGGGCGAACGCGTCGATCCTGCGCGGGCCGTGCCGCGGCCTTTCTGCCGCCACGGCTTCTTGCCGCCACCGCGGACTTCGGAGCGCTCCTTGGCCTTCGATGTCCCCTGACGCTTGTTTCCGAGATGGATGCGCACTGCCTGGTAGACGACATGTGCATTGGGCTCGATTCCGAATACCGAATCGTTCAGGGCGATTTCTTCGCCTGTGGCGCCTGCGGTGGTATATGCTTGAACGTTCATAATGCCAGCGATTACTTAACTTGTTTGTAAATCTCGAGCAGCCCGGACTTGTTGCCCGGCACCGCGCCCTTGACGATCAGAATGTTCGACTCGGGGATCACGCGGAGTACGGTCAGGTTCTTGTACGTCACCCTGTTCCCGCCTGTACGGCCTCCCATGCGCATGCCGCGAAACACGCGGGACGGATAGGAGCTCGAACCGATCGAGCCGGGAGCGCGAAGACGGTTGTGCTGGCCGTGCGTGGCACCGCCGACACCGCCGAAACCATGACGCTTCATGACACCCTGAAAGCCCTTGCCCTTGGATGTCCCGGACACGGTGACCTTCTCGCCGACCGCGAACAGTTCCACGGTCACTGCGTCGCCGGAATTGAGCTCGGACTGGTCAAAGCCCTTGAACTCGCGGATGTAGCGCAGCGGTGTGGAGTTGTATTTCTTGAACTGCCCCATGTCGGGCTTCTTCACGTTTTTCTCTGAACGGTCGAGATACCCAAGCTGCAGCGCTTCATATCCGTCGTTGTCCTTGCTGCGCTTCTGCAGCACTGTACAGGGACCGGCTTCGATGACCGTGCAGGGAATGAGCTTGCCATTTTCGTCGAAAATGCTCGTCATTCCGAGTTTTTTTCCTAGTATTCCGCGCATAGTATTGAACCAGCTCTTCTAAGTCGTTACACTTTGATTTCAACGTCCACACCGGCGGGAAGCTCGAGCTTCATCAGGGAATCAACCGTCCGCTGCGTGGAATTGAAAATGTCAATGAGACGTTTATGCGAGCGTATCTCGAACTGCTCGCGGGATTTCTTGTCAACGTGCGGCGACCGCAAGACCGTATACACGGACCTCTTCGTGGGGAGAGGGATCGGTCCCGACACCACGGCACCCGTGGTCTTGACGGTCTTGATGATCTTCTCCGCCGACTTGTCGATCAGGTTGTGATCGTATGATTTCAGCTTGATGCGTATCTTCTGCTGCGCCACAGTGCAATCTCTCTGATTTGTGAGAGTGAAAAAAACAGTGGGCGGCGTTTCCACCCACTGCTCCGTTCACGATTTCTTATTCGACGATCTTCGTCACGACGCCGGCGCCGACGGTGCGGCCACCTTCGCGGATGGCGAAGCGCTGTCCTTCTTCCATGGCGATCTCGGAGATCATCGAAATCAACATGCCGTCCACGTTGTCGCCCGGCATGACCATCTCGGTGCCTTCCGGCAGTTCGACGATACCCGTAACGTCGGTCGTGGTGAAGTAGAACTGGGGACGGTAGTTGTTGAAGAACGGAGTGTGGCGGCCACCTTCCTCTTTCTTCAGCACGTAGACCTGGGCCGAAAACTTCTTGTGCGGGGTGATGCTGCCCGGCTTGGCGATGACCATGCCGCGCTCGAGATCGGTTTTGTCGACGCCACGAAGGAGCAGACCGACGTTGTCACCCGCCATGCCCTGGTCGAGCTCCTTGCGGAACATTTCGACACCGGTGACAACCGTCTTCTTGTGCGCGCCGAGACCGATGATCTCGACTTCCTCGCCGACCTTCACGATGCCACGGTCGATACGACCGGTACCCACCGTGCCACGACCGGTGATCGAGAACACATCCTCGACCGACATCAGGAAGGGCTTGTCGACCTGACGCTCGGGAATGGGAATGTACGTGTCACAGGCTTCCATGAGCTCCCAGATGCAATTCAGGCGCTCGTCTTCTTTCGGAATCTCGGGGTCGGTGCCGGCTTCGAGAGCGCGAAGCGCACTTCCGCGGATGATGGGAATGTCGTCGCCGGGGAATTCGTAGGCGCTGAGCAGCTCGCGAAGTTCCATTTCAACCAGCTCGAGCAACTCCTCGTCGTCGACCATGTCAACCTTGTTGAGGAAGACCACCATACGGGGCACGTTCACCTGACGCGCGAGAAGGATATGCTCGCGGGTCTGCGGCATGGGGCCGTCGGAGGCGGCCACAACGAGGATGGCGCCGTCCATCTGCGCGGCACCCGTGATCATGTTCTTGACATAATCGGCGTGACCCGGGCAGTCCACATGCGCATAGTGGCGGTTGGCGGTCTGGTACTCGACGTGCGCCGTCGCAATCGTGATACCGCGCTCGCGCTCTTCCGGCGCGTTGTCGATGGAGTCGAAGGTACGGACCTCGGAAAGACCGGCCTTCGCCAGCGCCATCGTGATGGCAGCCGTCAGCGTAGTCTTGCCGTGGTCAACGTGACCGATAGTGCCGATGTTGACGTGAGGCTTAGAGCGATCGAATTTTTCCTTGGCCATGGTACTTTTGCTCCTGTGACTGTATGGAGTGAACGTTGAAAATCTGTGTTGTTAATCTTTTTTGCTTCCCCGGAACGTCTCGACGATTTTCTCGGCGATGTTCTTGGGGACTTCGTCATAATTATTGAAATGCATGGTGTAGATCGCGCGCCCCTGGGACAGCGAGCGCAGCGCCGTCGCGTAGCCGAACATATCCGACAGCGGCACCTGCGCGCGCACCACCTGGGCGTCGCTGCGGGTTCCCATGCCTTCGATGCGTCCGCGCCGCGAGTTGAGATCACCCACGACATTCCCCATATACTCCTCGGGAGTCACGACCTCGACCATGAACACCGGCTCGAGCAGCACAGGCTTGGCCTTCTGCACGGCCTCCTTGAAGGCCATGGAACCGGCAATCTTGAATGCCATTTCGGAGGAATCGACTTCGTGAAACGAACCGTCGTAAAGGCGGACCTTCACGTCCTCGATGGGATACCCCGCGAGGAAACCGTTGCGCATGGCCGACTTGATTCCTTCGGAAACCGCGGGAATGTACTCTTTGGGGATGGAGCCGCCGACGATCTCGTCGAGGAATTCGTATCCCCCGCCCTTCTCGTTGGGCATGACCTCGATGAGCACATGGGCGAACTGGCCACGGCCACCGGACTGGCGAGCAAACTTCATGTCGGCCTTCGCGGCCGTACGGATCGTTTCCTTGTAGGCTACCTGCGGTTTGCCGACGTTGGCCTCGACCTTGAACTCGCGCTTCATGCGGTCGATCAGGATCTCGAGGTGCAATTCGCCCATGCCGCTGATGATGGTCTGGCCCGTCTCCTCGTCGGTGTGCACGCGGAAGGTCGGATCCTCCTCGGCAAGCTTCTGGATCGCTTCGCCCAGGTTTTCCTGGTCGGCCTTGGACTTGGGCTCGATGGCCACATCGATCACGGGCTCCGGGAATTCCATCTTCTCGAGCACGATCTGATCGGCTTCGTCGCAAAGCGTGTCACCGGTTTTTGTGTGCTTGAGACCGATGGCGGCGCAGATGTCGCCGGTGTAGGCGGTCTCCACGTCCTCACGGTGATTGGCATGCATGCGGAGAATGCGTCCGAGACGCTCCTTCTTCCCGCTCACGGAATTAAAGACGTATGAACCCGCCTTCACCGTGCCGGAATACACGCGGAAAAAGATAAGACGACCCACGTACGGGTCGGTCGCGACCTTGAAGGCCAGAGCGGAGAACTTTTCCTCGTCGCTGGGACGGCGTTCGATATGGTCGGAAAGATTGACATGATGTCCGATCGTGGCACCGACATCCATCGGGGACGGCAGAAATTCCACAACCGCGTCGAGCATGCGCTGCACACCCTTGTTCTTGAACGACGAACCGCAAAGCACGGGCACGATTTTCATGTCGACCGTCGCCTGGCGCAGTACCGCCGCAACCTCGTCCGGACTGATTTCCTCACCGTCGAGATACTTGACCAAAAGGGTGTCGTCGACTTCGGCCACCGCCTCGAGCATCTGCGCGCGGTAGGTGTGCGCGGTCTCCTTCAGGTCGACAGGGATCTCGATCTCGTCCCAGGTGCCGCCGAAAGTCTCTTCATGATAGATGCGCGCGGTGTTGGTGATCAGGTCGATGATGCCGACAAACGTCTCGCCCTGCCCGATCGGCAGGACAACGGGAATCGCGTTTGCTCCCAGACGCGAGCGCATCATGCTGACGGCGTCGTAGAAGTCCGCACCCACGCGGTCCATCTTGTTGACAAATGCGATGCGGGGCACGCGGTATTTGTCCGCCTGCCGCCAGACCGTCTCCGACTGCGGTTCGACCCCGCCCACGGCACAGAACAACGCAACCGCGCCGTCCAGCACGCGCAAGGCACGCTCGACCTCGACCGTGAAATCCACGTGACCGGGAGTGTCAATGATATTGATGCGATGATTCCGCCAGAAGCACGTCGTCGCGGCGCTGGTAATAGTGATACCGCGCTCTTTCTCCTGCTCCATCCAGTCCATGGTTGCCGCGCCGTCATGGACTTCGCCCATGCGGTGCAAGACGCCGGTATAGAACAGAATACGCTCTGTCGTCGTTGTCTTCCCGGCATCGATATGCGCCATGATACCGATGTTCCTGGTACGTTCCAGTGGATATTCCCGCTTTGCCATTCTGGCTTCTTTCCCGGTCTTTCTATGAAATTCTGATTGTTGACTCGTTGGTTACCATTTGAAGTGCGCGAAGGCCTTGTTCGACTCGGCCATGCGATGCACATCGTCCTTCTTCTTGACCGCGCCGCCTTCGCTGTTTGCGGCCGCCATCAGCTCCGCCGCCAAACGGCGCAGCATCGTTTTGTCCCCGCGCGAACGGGCCGCGTTCAGCAGCCAGCGGATCGACAGGGCGGTGCGGCGCTCGGGGCGCACTTCCATCGGCACCTGGTACGTGGCACCGCCAACGCGGCGGGCACGGACTTCGATCACGGGCTGGGCGTTGAACAACGCCTTGCGGAACAGCTCGTACCCGTTCTGACCGCTGCGACGCTCGATCTCCTCGATCGCTCCGTACAGAATGCGGCGGGCGGTGTTCCTCTTCCCGTCAAGCATGATGGAATTGATGAAGCGCGAAACCAGAATGTCGTTGAACTTCGGGTCCGGGCTGAGCTGTCTGCGTTGTGCGCGTCTTTTTCTCATGTCAACTGTACTCTGATTGCGTTGTTAGGATTTCGGTCGCTTGGCGCCGTACTTGGAACGACCCTGCCGGCGTGACTCCACGCCCTGCGTGTCCAGCGTGCCGCGGATGATATGGTATCGGACGCCCGGCAGGTCCTTGACACGACCGCCACGGATCATCACGATTGAATGCTCCTGGAGGTTGTGGCCTTCGCCCGGAATGTACGCGGTCACTTCCTGCCCGTTCGAAAGACGGATACGCGCGACTTTGCGCAGCGCGGAATTCGGCTTCTTCGGCGTCGTGGTGTACACGCGTGTGCACACGCCGCGCTTCTGCGGGCAGGCGTCGAGTGCGGGCGCCTTCTTCTTGGCCTTGACGACCTTTCTACCTTTGCGAACAAGCTGGCTAATCGTTGGCACTGCTGGGATCCTTTGAATGAGAAACGTAAGAAACTCGTGTGAGATCAGAAGAGCTCACAGGAGCTTATAAAATTAGCGAAAGTCCGGGACATTGTCAAGAGCCGGGAGGCAGGATCGGGCATTTTTCTTCCCTTGCAGGCAGAAAACCTGCAAGGGAAGATGTAACGCCTGACATTCATGGAATTATTGTGCCGTGACGGGGATGGTGATTTCTTCGGCGACCGCCGATTCTTCCTCGTCCTGCGTCGAAGTGACAACAATATTCCGGAATTTCTTCAGTCCGGTACCGGCCGGAATCAGGTGGCCGATGATGACATTCTCCTTCAGGCCGACCAGGTCGTCCATCTTGCCGGCAATAGCCGCCTCGGTGAGGACCTTGGTTGTCTCCTGGAAGGACGCCGCGGAAATGAAGCTCTCGGTGGTCAGCGATGACTGCGTGATCCCGAGCAGAATCGGCTCGTAGCTTGCAGCTTCCGCATCCCGGAATTCCGGAGCATCCTTTCCTTTTTTCTTGAGTTCGAACGCGGCCTCCCGCACTTTCTTGCGCGAGACGACCTGGCTTTTCTTGAACTTCGAGTCTTTTTTGTCCGTAATGATCACCTTGTCGTCGAGCTCGCTGTTCTCCTCCACCGCACGGATGCGCTCGACAACGTCGCCCTCGAGGAACTGTGTGTCGCCCGGGACGATGACACGCACCTTCTGCAGCATCTGGCGAACGATCACCTCGATGTGCTTGTCGTTGATGCGCACGCCCTGCATGCGGTACACTTCCTGGATTTCGTTGACCAGGTATTCCTGTACGGCGCCCGCGCCCTTGATGCGCAGGATGTCATGTGGATTGATCGAGCCGTCGGTGAGCCGCTCGCCGGCCTTCACCACGTCGTTCTCCTGCACCAGCACGTGACGGCCGATGGGCGCCAGATACGTGCGGATATCGCTTCCGTCGTGACTGGTGACGATGATCTCGCGGGAACCGCGCTTCTGCGCCCCGAAGGTCACCGTGCCGTCGATCTCGCTGACGATGGACGGATTCTGCGAACTGCGGGATTCAAACAGTTCGGTCACGCGGGGCAGACCACCGGTGATGTCGCGGGTCTTGCCGATCTCACGGGGAATCTTCACGAGCACAACACCGGCGATGACTTTCTGGCCGTTCTCGACCGTCAGGTTTGCACGCACCGGCGTGTTGTATTCCGCCATAACTTCGTCGTGAGCGTTGACGACCTGTATGCGCGGGTTGAGCGTCTTGTCCTTCGAGTCGGTGACCACCTTCTGGATATGACCGGTCTGCTCGTCCGGCTCCTCGCGGAATGTGCGTCCCTCGTAGAGATCCGCATACCGCACGGTGCCGGGGAAGGCAGCGATGATGGTTGCGTTGTACGGATCCCATTCGTAGAGAACCTCGCCACGGGCGACGCGCTGTTCTTCCTCGACGAGAAGCACCGAACCATAAGGGATGTCGTACTTCGAAAGCACGCGATTGTCGTCGTCGAGAATGTTGATCAGGCCGTTGCGGTTGACAACGATGGTGCGGTCTTCGATGTCGTCCTGGTAGACCACGGACTTGAGACCCTCGAACTGCACGCGGCCGTCGAATCGCGTCGAAATCTGTGACTGGGCGGCGATGCGGCTCGCGGTGCCACCGACGTGGAAGGTGCGCAACGTCAGCTGCGTTCCCGGTTCGCCGATGGACTGCGCGGCGATGATACCCACGGCTTCGCCGACGTCCACGAGCCGTCCCGTGGTCATGTTGCGACCGTAGCAGCGTGCGCACACACCGTGTCCCGCCTCGCAGGTCAGCACCGAACGAATGACCACCGCTTCGATGGACGTCCGCGCCACGGCTTCGGCCTTGAACTCGTCGATCATCTCGCCGGCGGCGATCAGCGGCTCGCCCGAGAGCGGGTCCTTCACGTCATACAGCGAGACGCGGCCGAGGATGCGCTCCGAAAGCGGCTCCTTGATGTCCTCGCCTTCCTTGAGTGCCTCGACCTCCACGCCGCGGATGGTGTTGCAGTCGAACTCGGTGATGGCGACGTCCTGCGCCACGTCAACGAGACGACGCGTCAGGTAGCCGGCATCGGCGGTTTTGAGCGCGGTATCGGCGAGACCCTTGCGGGCACCGTGCGTCGAGATGAAGTACTCGAGCACCGACAGACCGTCGCGGAAGTTGGCGACAATCGGGTTCTCGATGATCTCGCCCGTCTGTCCGGTCATGCTCTTCTGCGGTTTGGCCATCAGGCCACGCATGCCGGCGAGCTGGCGCACCTGTTCTTTCGAACCACGGGCACCGGAGTCCATCATCATGTACAGGGAGTTGAAACCGTTCTGGCTGCGCTGCAGGGTGTCGAACAGCTTGTCGGCGACACGGTTGGTTGTGCGCGTCCAGATGTCGATGACCTTGTTGTAGCGTTCGCCGTTGGTGATGAAGCCCATCTGGTACTGCTTCATGATGTTTTCGACGTCGCTCTGCGCCTTCTCGATAATATCGGTTTTCTCGCTCGGAATCTCCACATCAGCGACGCTGATCGACAGTCCACCCTTGGTGGCGTACCCGAACCCGACGTCCTTGAGGTCATCGAGGAAACGTGTGGTGATCAGGTTGCCGCTCTTGTGGAAGATCATGCCGATGATCTGCACCAGACGGCGCTTTGTCAAAAGCTCGTTGATGAAGCCGATCTCGAGCGGCACAATGCGGTTGAAGAGAATACGGCCGAGCGTCGTGTCGATGATCTCCGTGCGCGGTCCGTCCTCGACCAGCTGGTCGGCAGCCAACGCCACACGCACCTTCACGCGCGCATGCAGTCCCACGCGTCCCTGGTCGAATGCGATCATCGCTTCGTTCATGGACGCAAAGAGCATTCCTTCGCCCTTGTCACCGGGCAGCGCCTTGGTGATGTAGTAGCAACCAAGCACCATCTCCTGGCTGGGTATGGTGATGGGGTTGCCGTTCTGCGGCGAAAGGATGTTGTGCGAGGAGAGCAGGAGAATGGACGATTCGAGCTGTGCGTCGAACGACAGCGGCACGTGTACCGCCATCTGGTCACCGTCGAAGTCAGCGTTGAAGGCGGTACACACCAGTGGATGCAGGCGGATCGCCTTTCCTTCCACGAGCAGCGGCTGGAATGCCTGGATGCCCAGACGATGCAGCGTCGGCGCGCGGTTGAGCAGTACTGGATGTCCGTCGATGATCTTCTCGAGAATATCCCATACCTCAGGACCTTTCTTATCGACCACCTTCTTCGCGCTCTTGACCGTCTTGACGATGCCGCGCTCGATGAGCTTGCGGATGACAAAGGGCTTGAACAGCTCGACGGCCATGTCTTTCGGCAGACCGCACTGGTGCAGCTTCATCTCCGGACCCACAACGATCACCGAACGGCCGGAATAATCGACGCGCTTGCCGAGCAGGTTCTGACGGAAGCGGCCCTGCTTGCCCTTGAGCATGTCGGACAGCGACTTGAGCGCACGGTTGTTGTCACTGCGCACGGAGTTGACACGGCGGCTGTTGTCGAACAGCGAATCCACCGCTTCCTGCAGCATGCGCTTCTCGTTGCGGAGAATCACCTCCGGCGCCTTGATGTCGATCAGACGCTTGAGACGGTTGTTGCGGATGATCACCCGGCGGTAGAGATCGTTGAGATCCGAAGTCGCGAAACGTCCGCCTTCCAGCGGCACGAGTGGACGAAGCTCGGGCGGGATCACCGGGATCACGTCCAGCACCATCCATTCCGGACGGTTGATGTACGCGCTTTCCCGCTGCGTGAGAAAGGCCGTTACAACGCGCAGGCGCTTGATGGCTTCGTGGCGCTTCTGCTGCGAGGTTTCATAACGGATCTGGAAACGCAGCCGGTCGGCCAGCTTCTCGATGTCCACGTTGCGCAGCAGCGCCTTGATGGCCTCGCCACCGATGAGCGCAACGAATTTGTTCGGATCGTCGTTGTCGAGATCGTGGTTGTCTTCCGGAAGACCGTCGAGGACCTCGAGAAACTCGTCCTCTGTCAGCAGCGTGATGTCGTTGCGGAAATACGCCTTGTCGATTTTCTCGCCGTCGTCCTCGGGCAGGGCGTCGTCGAGAGCGCCGAACGGACGCGGAAAGCTCGTCGGCCCCGGATTGATGACCACGTAGTTTTCATAGTAGATGATGCGCTCGAGTTCCTTCGACGAGATGCCGAGGATGTTCGCGATCTTGCTGGGGAGCGAGCGGAAATACCAGATGTGCACAATGGGAACGGCAAGGGAAATGTGTCCCATCCGCTCGCGGCGCACAGACTTCTGCGTGACTTCCACACCGCAACGGTCGCAGATGATGCCTTTGTAGCGGATGCGTTTGTACTTTCCGCAATGGCATTCCCAGTCGCGCACGGGGCCGAAGATTTTCTCGCAAAAAAGACCGTCTTTCTCGGGCCGGAACGACCGGTAATTGATCGTCTCCGGTTTGGTGACCTCACCATAGGAACGGGAAAGAATCGCGTCCGATGAGGCAAGACTCACGGAGATGCGCGAAAAATTCTTCTTGACTTGCTCCTGCGGTTTGAATGGCATTGTATTCTCCAATCAATTCAATTCTGTTTCTGATTCATGGGAAAACAGGACATGGCACGGGAGCGTCTGTCACTCGATCTTGATTTCGAGGCCGAGGCCCTGCAGCTCGCGCACAAGCACGTTGAAGGACTCGGGCACATTCGGCTCGGGCAGGTTCTCGCCCTTGACGATGGCTTCGTACACCTTGGCGCGACCTTGAACATCATCGCTCTTGACGGTAAGAATTTCCTGCAGCACATGCGCGGCCCCGTAGGCCTCGAGTGCCCACACTTCCATCTCGCCGAAACGCTGGCCACCGAACTGCGCCTTGCCACCCAGGGGCTGCTGCGTGATGAGGCTGTAGGGGCCGATCGACCGGGCGTGGATCTTGTCGTCGACCAGATGGCTCAGCTTCAGCATATAGATGAAGCCCACGGTCACCGGCTGGTCGAAACGGTCGCCCATGCGCCCGTCAAACAGTTCGATTTTCCCGGAGGGACTCAGATCGACCGAACTCATCAGGTCCTGGATCTCTTCCCACTTCGCACCGTCGAAAATCGGCGTCGCGAAACGCACGCCCGGCCCCAGGCGCTTGGCCACCCAGCCTAACGCGGTTTCGTACAGCTGGCCGAGGTTCATGCGCGACGGCACACCAAGGGGATTGAGCACGATGTCGACCGGCGTCCCGTCGGCCAAATATGGCATGTCCTGAATCGGAACAACATTGGACACGACGCCCTTGTTACCGTGGCGACCGGCCATCTTGTCTCCGATGGAGAGCTTGCGCTTTTTGGCGATGTACACCTTGGCAAGCTGCACGATACCGGGCTGCAGTTCGTCGCCCATCTGGATCTTGCCCTTCTCGCGCTTGTATTCTTCTTCGAGTTCGCGGCGGGTGTACTTGTAGTTGTCGTACAGTCGCTGCACCAGCCCATTGACGCGTTTGCTCTCGCTCCAGGGCTGCGTGGGATCCAGCGCGTCGATCTGGTCGAGGATATTGAGGAAGGTATCGTCGCCGACGGTTGTGCCGCCACGGACGACGCTGCTGCCGTGCAGGTCGCGGATGCCGAGCACCTTCTCGCCCTTGAGCAGCTGCGTGAGCTTTCCGGCGAAGAGTCCGACCAGGTCGGCACGGCGCTTGTCGAAATCCGCCTCGAGGTTATCCATGCGCCGCTTTTCTTCCTTCTTCGCGTCGCTTTCCTTTTTCTTGCGGCTGAAGAGTTTGGTCTTGATGACCACGCCCTTCATTCCGGGAGGCGCCTTCAGGGAGGCGTCTTTCACATCACCGGCCTTGTCGCCGAAGATGGCCTTGAGCAGCTTTTCTTCGGGAGTGGGATCGGATTCGCCCTTCGGCGTGATTTTTCCGATAATGATGTCGTTTTCCCCAACTTCAGCGCCGACGCGCACGATACCGAATTCGTCGAGGTCCTTGGTGGCTTCCTCGCTGACGTTCGGAATTTCTCGTGTGAGTTCCTCCTCGCCGCGCTTGGTGTCGCGCACCTGCAGCTCGAACTCCTCGATGTGGATGGACGTGTAGACGTCCTCCGCCACAAGTCGCTCGCTGACGATGATGGCATCCTCGAAATTGTACCCGCGCCACGGCATGAACGCCACGATGATGTTCCGGCCGAGTGCGAGTTCGCCCTTGTCGGTAGACGATCCGTCGGCGAGGATGTCGCCTTTCTTGAATTTCTGCGCCGGCTTGACAACGGGACGCTGGTTGATGCAGGTATCCTGGTTGGTGCGGAAGAACTTGATCAGGTCGTATTCCACAATGCCGTTCGCGTCGAAGGCGGCCAGCATGTCGTCCTGCGAACGGCCCAGGTTGTAGCGCACGCGGATCTTGGTCCCGTCGACAAAAACGACTTCGCCGTCGTGTTCGGCGATGACCATGGCGTAGGAATCGCGGGCGACCTTCTCCTCGAGGCCGGTACCGACGAGCGGGGCCTCGGGACGCAGCAGGGGCACGCCCTGCCGCTGCATGTTCGAGCCCATGAGCGCGCGGTTGGCATCGTCATGCTCGAGGAAGGGAATGAGCGCCGCGGCGGGACTCACGATCTGGTTCGGTGCCACATCCATGTACGCGACCTCATTGGGTCCGACGACGGGAAATTCGCTTCCAAGGCGGCACTTGACGCGATCGAGCACATACGTGCCATCGGGATTCAGCGGCGCGTTGGCCTGCGCGATCACGATGTCGTCTTCCTCCTCGGCGGTGAGGTAGACGACGTCTTTCGACACCTTGCCGTTTTTCACCACGCGGTACGGCGTCTCGATGAAGCCGAAATCATTGATGCGCCCGTGAATGCACAGGGAGGAAATGAGACCGATGTTCGGTCCTTCCGGCGTTTCAATCGGACACAGTCGTCCGTAATGCGTGTAATGCACATCGCGCACCTCGAAGCCCGCGCGCTCGCGGGTGAGACCGCCCGGCCCGAGTGCCGACATGCGACGCTTGTGCGTCAGCTCCGACAGCGGATTGGTCTGGTCCATGAACTGCGAGAGCTGGTTGGTGCCGAAGAAGGCGTTGACCACACTGGTGATCGTGCGCGCATTGACCAGGTCGGCCGGCGTGAAGTTCTCCACGTCGCGGATGTTCATTCGCTCCTTGATGGTACGTGCCATGCGCGAGATGCCGACGTTGTACTGTGCGGCGAGCTGTTCGCCGACCGTGCGGACACGGCGGTTGCCGAGATGGTCGATATCGTCGACGGCCTGCTGGCCCTGCATCAGGTCGATGAGGTAGCGCACGATGGCAACGATGTCTTCGCGCGTGAGCGTGGTGACTTCGGGGGCGATGGCCAGTTCGAGCTTCTTGTTGAGGCGGTAGCGGCCCACGACGCCGAGATCATAGCGTTTGGGATTGAAGAACAGACGCTCGATCAGGCCCTTGGCCGTCTCGAGGTCAGGTGCCTCGCCGGAACGCAGCTGCTTGTAGATCATCTCCAGCGCTTCCTGGTCGTTGCTCGACTCATCCTTGCGGATGGTGTTGGCGATGACCAGTGCGTTTTCGTTGTCCGTCTTGTAGACGCGCACGGATTTCACACCATGCTCGAGGATGGAGGAGACGAGTTCCTCGTCCAGTTCCACATCGGCGCTGACGAGCAGTTCGCCGGTGCTTTCGTCGACGACTTCCTCGCAGAGCACGCGACCGTACTGCTCCTCGATGTCGCCGCTCTTGAGCGGCACGTCCTCGACCAGGTCGAAGAGTTCGAGCAGTTCCTTGTTCGATGAATACCCGAGGGCACGCAGCAGTGTGGTGACCGGGAATTTCTTTTTCCGGTCGATATAGGCGTACATCACGTGGTTGATGTCGGTGGCGAATTCCACCCAGGAGCCACGGAAGGGAATGATGCGTGCCGAGAACATCTTTGTGCCGTTCGGATGCATCGATTCACCGAAAAACACACCCGGCGAACGATGCAGCTGGCTGACAACAACGCGTTCGGCGCCGTTGATGATAAAGGTCCCGCGCTCGGTCATGTACGGCAGGTTACCGAGATACACTTCCTGTTCGACGGTTTCGATGTATTCGTTGCTGTTCGGTTCTTCGGATTTGCTCGAAAGACGAAGGCGCGCCTTCAGCGGCACGGCA
>JAGTUZ010000009.1 GCA_018224415.1 Bacteroidota bacterium
ATCGGCAGGACATCCTTGGCCGTCACTTTTTCGAGCAGCTGCGCATGCAGGGGCATGGTACAGCAGACGGCCAACAGCAGGAGGAGGGAAATACGTCTCATATTGACACCATTGTGTGAAGCAAATCGAGTAAGTAAATAAAGCGCAATCCGGAGAAACGTCCGCCGTGATCAGCGGGTGACAACGACGCGCGCACTGCGGATCGCGTCTCCACTACGGATGCGCATGAGGTAGAGTCCGGCGGAAAGCCGTGCGGAAACATGTAGCGCCTGCATCCCCGGCTGCAGGTAGCCCGTCTCGAAACGGCAGACCAACTGCCCGAGGGCGTTATGCAGCGTGAGTTCGGGCGCGGAGAGGCCAGCCGGACCCTGAAGGGTGAAATGCAGCATTCCATCGATCAGACGCGCGTGTTCGATATCCCATGATGATGCCGAGGGAATGTCGTGCACGCCGGTGCTGACCTGTCCGTCGTAGGAGATGCGGTAGCGCCTGTCCGCATCGAGACCGGTGAGTTGCTGTCGCGCGCCGTTCGGGTACAGCAGCACCACACTGTCGATCGACACGGCAGGGCCGAGGCCGAAATGCAGTTCGGTGCTGTTGGTCGCCGTGCGCGATCCGGCGGAGGATGTGGAGAGCGTGCGGGTGAACATCCGACCGTCGGCATGCACAACAACGCGTGTTCCGAAGGCATTCATCGGTACGTTGTCCGCGGGACTCCCCTCGAGGCGCAGGGCGAGCCAGCGTCCGGCACGCGGCAGGTCGTTGCGGAACAGCTTGACGCCCTCGTGCTGGCTGGCGACCAGAAGATCGATGTCACCGTCGCGATCATAATCGAAACGCGCGACGGTCCAGGCGCCGTGCACCTTGCTGCCCACATGCCAGGTCCGGTCGCGGAGGCGGAAGTCCGGTGCTCCGCCGTTGAAGTACACGCGGGAGTAGCGTCCGGGCTCGCCGTTCTCGCCTTCTTTCGAGTATGAGTACTGTGAATGCCAGAGGTCGAGCCAGCCGTCGAGATCCAGGTCGGCCCAGGTCACGCCGGCGTTCATCTCGCGGAATTTCAGTCCCATGTCGTGATGGATTTCGGAGAAGCGGGCGGTGTTGTCGTTGTGGAAAATCAGTGACGGATTCGACACGGCGCCACGCCAGTCCGGGTGCCCGAGATTTCCGACAACGAGGTCGGTCAGACCGTCATTGTCGAAATCGCCCCAGTCCGAGCCCATGCCGTGTCCGAAATACTGCGGCGCCTGTGTCGGCACGCCGCGTGTGCCGGTGGACGTTCCCACATCGGTAAACGTGCCGTCGCCATTGTTGCGGTACAGACGGTCCGGTGCGAGACGGTAGGTCGAGACGAAAATGTCCGTGCGTCCGTCATTGTTGTAGTCACAGGCGCTGGCGCCCCAGCAGTCCTCGTACGGTGCCGGCTCGGCGGCGGCGATGCCGCTGTTCGCGGTCACATCAGTGAAGCTGCCGTCGCCGTTGTTGCGCCAGAGTTTGTCCTGGTAATACACCTCTTGATTGTTGATCGTACGCCGGCCGTTGGCGAGGAAGAGATCGAGATGACCGTCATTGTCGAAATCCAGCCAGAGCACGGTGACCGTCGGTGCGGGATTGGAAAGGCCCGATGCCGCGGTGACATCTTCGAAACCCCCCTGGCCTGTGTTGCGATAGAGCCGGTCGTTGTTCCCGCCGTTGACGATATAGGCGTCGTCGAATCCGTCGTTGTTGTAGTCAGCCCAGACCGCGGAACCCGCCGACAGCCCCAGCTGTCCGCTGACGTTTTCAAACGTGCCGTCACCGCGGTTCTGAAAATAGTTCGATCCGATGTTGACATCGTCCCAGCCGTCGTTGTTCCAGTCGCCCACGGCGGCGATGGAGGCGTTGAGGGGCTTGCCGCCGTTCTGGATGCCGGCGGCCACGGCCACGTCACCCAGCGTCGGCGTCGGGGGTGGCTGCGAACTGTTGCCTGCGGGGAAATCGTACTCCACCAGCGCGCGGATCATATAGTCATTTGTCACGAGATAATATTGTCCCGGTCCGCCGAGGCTGTTGGTTTTGGTCGGATCCATCAGGAAGCACCATTTTGGTGTCGTCTGCGCATCGTTGTCCACCGCGAACCAAGGTCCTGCCGGACGCTGCAGCCAGTGCTGCACAACAATACGGTCGTATCCGTCGCTGCGCAGGTCGTGGGCGCGCAGGTCGATGGTATACCATCCCTCTGTGCCCGGATAGTCGAAGACGATGGGCGGGACCAGGGTGTTGTATTCCCACACCCAGTGCGTCGGGGGAATGGCGCCTTCGGAAGCGTCGCCGACGATGAACAGCGTGTCCTTCGCCGGATTGTTTCCCATGTAGTAGATCTGCAGTTCCAGCACGCGGCAGGGACCATCGAAGGAAAGGATGGCCGATTCGTTCATGAACGAGACGGCATTGAAATAGGCGCCTGCCGGTGTCCCGTTGTCGCGCTGGATCAGCACGGGCTGCGCGCCGGCGTCGAATGTGATCAAGAGAGTGCATGCGGACAGGAGAAGCGTGCAGGCAGACAGGAAAGGCCGATTCATGGTTCCACCCGGTGAAATGGATATTGCGTCACTCCCCTGATAATACGAATCGGCGCGGCCAGATTCAACGCGGGCGGCGATCCGGTGAATGTGTCCCCGGAGACGGTGACCCCGTCCGGAACCCCCTTCCCATGGGGGATGCGGCCCCGCCGGCGGAATCAGCGGATAATCATATTCTGAAATCCGTGAAAAAATGCTATGTTTGGGAAATATTTTCCTGAACGATGGAGATCCCATGGCAGCGACAGCGAAACCTGCACCGCAGGAGAACCAATCCTTCCCGGTGACATTCTGGACCGCGAACATTACCGAGCTCTTCGAGCGCGGGGCGTATTACGCGATGGCGAGTTTCGTGGTGCTGTATCTCGGCCAGCTCGGTCTGGGAGATTACTGGCCCAGCACGCTCAACGGCGTTCTCTGGACGCTGGTGTACTTCCTGCCCATTCTCTCCGGCACCATCGCCGACCAGGTCGGCTTCAAACGCTCGCTGCTGGCGGCGTTTATCCTGCTCGCTCTCGGATATTTCCTCATGGGCTACCCCGTGTGGTTCGGTGGCCAGACGCTGTACGACATGGTGCCAAATGAAATCACGGCCGGTGCGGGAGTGATCGTCCCCGTGATGTTCGGCATCTTCATCATCGGCATGGGCGGATCGGTGATCAAGCCCTGCATTTCCGGGACGGTGCAGAAAACCGCAGGCGCGCGTGCGACACTCGCCTTTGGCATTTTCTACATGGTGATCAACATCGGCTCACTCCTTGGACGCGGCATCAGTTATTACGCCCGCACTTCCTACGACCTCAGCTACATCTTTGCCGTGGCCGTGGGCTGCTCGATCGTGGCCTTTTTCGTTGTGCTGTTTTTCTACCGCGACAGCGAGGAAGACACCCAGGCACGCAGGGAGCGCAAGGGAAAGCGCAGCATCGGGCGCATCCTGCTCGACATGGTGCTGGTGCTCAAGAACGTGCGCTTTGCGCTGTTCCTCGTGGTTTCCAGCGGATTCTTCTTTATTTATTCCCAGGTCTACAACGTGCTGCCGCTGTACCTGAAAAAAGTCGTGGAAACCGATCCGGCGGTGGATATCTACACGATGGCCAATCCCTTCACCATCGTGTTTTTCCAGCTGCTGATCACGAGAATCTTCGGGAAGATGAAGCCGATCAAGTCGATCGTCGTGGGCATCATCATCATCGGCGCCTCCATGCTCATCAACATCATCCCGATCTATTTCGCCGACAGCGTCCGCGTCGAGGTATGGGATCTGCTGCCGGTCGGTGCGCTGTTCATCACACTCACCGTGGCGATGATCGCTTTCGGCGAGCTGTTCACTTCCGCGCGCACCTACGAATACATCGGTGCTCTTGCGCCGAAGGGACAGGAAGGACTGTTCCTCGGTTACGCAAACCTGCCTATGGCTATCGGTTCGCTGATTGGCGGTCCCGCCGGCGCCGCCATCTTCAACGAGATCATGTGCCGCAACTCCACTGTCATGGAAAACGGCCTGCTGCAGCTCGACCCCACCTGGAACACGCTCGGCTGGGTCGTGCTCATGTCCATCGGCCTTGTCTCCGCGCTGAGTATGTGGCTGTACAATCGCTGGCTGCGGAAGCAGGTGGCATAGGGAATGATGGCTGATAGCTGATGGCTGATGGCTGATAGCTGATGGCTGATGGCTGATGGC
>JAGTUZ010000010.1 GCA_018224415.1 Bacteroidota bacterium
AGATGGCCTCGAAGCCGGCCGCGAGGGAATAGGCCATGTGCCGGCTCGTTTCACCGTCGTCGGTTACGGCACCGATACGCATTTCGGGATCAACCAGCACGCCTCCGGCCCGCGCCTGCAGCACCGGGAAGAGACTGCCGCGCAGCAGTGGCGCGCGCAGTTCGAGAAGGAGTCCGCCCCCGAAGAGCCGGGCGTTCGATTCCAGTTCCGCGCTCGTGGAGCGCAGCAGCACGGCGTCGGCGTACACGCCAACCACGAAGTTGCGATGCGGTACCAGGGCCAGCTCGACGCCGCCGAGCGGACGGAAGTGGTAATCCTGCGATTCCCTTGTGAGGTCGCCACCAAGCACGCTTACACCGCCCTCGACGCCGATGCGCCAGGAACGGAGTGGTGGGGCGTAGCGATACCCGGGCATCTGCGCGAACGCCGCGCCGGTATCGGCGAGCAAAAGCGGAAGGAGGAGGAGCATCAGGCGTTTCATGGAAAACCCGTACATTCAAGATGATGATCATCCGGGAGTCGCAACGGAGGCGGAAAAGCTTCAGGCGAGGCCGTCCCAAACAACGTTCGCTGCGAAATGACCGGTATCTCGCAAGTATAACCAAAATGCGGGCAGACCGCAATGCACACTCCACTCCTCAATGCACACTCCCACTCCTCAATGCACACGCATCCCTCGATGAATACTGCCTCCCTCTTTGAAACCGAGTCCCTGCGGAAGCGCCGGAACCGGATGCGCCGCATTCTCGACGCGCTGCACACGCGTTTCCCCGCGCCCGAATGTGCACTCCTGCACGAAAATCCTTTCCAACTGCTGGTGGCGACCATCCTGTCGGCACAGTGTACCGACGAACGCGTGAACATGGTCACGCCCGCGCTGTTCAGTCGCTATCCCGATGCCGTGGCCATGGCGGCCGCGCCCGTGGAAGATATCGCCGACATCATACGCAGCACCGGTTTTTTCCAGAACAAGTCGCGAAACATACAGTCCTGCGGCGCAGCACTGCTCGAGCGTCACGGGGGCGAGGTCCCGCGCACGATGGAGGAACTGACGGCGCTGCCCGGGGTGGGACGCAAGACGGCGAACGTGGTGCTCGGCAACGCCTTCGGTGTCCCCGGCTTTCCAGTAGACACGCATGTACGGCGCATCGCGAACCTGCTGCAGCTCACCGACTCGGACAATCCCGAAGTCATCGAACAGCATCTCTGCGCCATCACTCCCGAGGAGGAATGGACTGACGCGAGCCACCTGTTCATCCTGCACGGCCGCGCCACCTGCATCGCGCGCCGTCCCCGCTGCGCCGAATGTCCCATCCGCCCCCACTGCCCCAGCGCCCCATAGAAAAAACCACCAAGACACGAAAACACGAAGAAAGACACGAAGGCTTTTTGGATAGCGCACATCGTCGAATCAGGTGCGGCATCAAAAATTCCTCGTGCCTTTCTTCGTGTCTTCCTGCCTTCGTGGTTTCTTCCTACTCGGAGGAGAGCCGCAGGAGTTCGACCACCATCACAACGGCCTTCTCCATATCGGCGACATGAATGTGTTCTTCGGTGGAATGCTCGAGACGCGCACCGATGCCCACGACGGCCATTTCGATGCCCATGTTGTTGTAGATCGACGCATCGGTGAAACCGGTGATGAACGTGGTTGTGGCCTCGACTCCCGCCTTGGCCAGGGCCTGCTTCGCCATGCGCACCGTCCAGGAGTCTGCGGGAATGTCCACCGCCTTGCAGAGGTTGTTCACCGTGATCTCCACAGTCGCGCCGTTGCGCTCCGCCTCGCGCCGGATGGTTTCTTCCATTTCGTCTGCGAGTGCGGCGGCCTTGTCGTGGACGAGGCTGCGGCATTCGGCCAGGAAGCTTGCGCGGTCGGGCACACCGTTGCGGATGATACCGCCTTCGATCACGCCGACGTTTGCGGTGGTTTCGTGGTCGAGACGGCCGAGGGGAAGCGCGGCGATGGCGTTGGCCGCGGCCTGGATGGCGTTGATGCCCTTCTCCGGTTCCATGCCCGCGTGCGCGGCGCGACCGGTGATGGCCACGTCGATGGCGAAATACGAAGGACCACCGATCACGATGGTGTCGAGCGTGTCGTTGTCGAGCAGGAAGCCCTTTTTCGCGCTCAGCATGCCATAGTCCAGGTTTTTCACACCCAGAAGTCCGATTTCCTCCTGGCGGCTGATGGCGATTTCCACCGGCGGACGCCGGTCGGCGATACGAAGCGCCTCGAGCATCTCGGCGATCCCGGCCTTGTCATCGGCAGCGAGAATGGTATCGCCCGCCGAGCGGATCACGCCGTCCTTCAGCACGGGTTCGATGCCTACGCCGGGTTTCACCGTGTCGGCATGGCAGGAAAGCAGGATCGGCTCCTTTCCCTCGCAGTCCAAGGCCGGCAGCTTCGCCACAAGATTGCCGTAGGCGTCGGTACGCGCTTCGGCTCCGAGTGCCTCGAATTCCTTTTTCAGGTAGACCATCATATCGGCCTCGTTGCCCGATTCGCTGGGGATGCGGACCATCTCCATGAACTGCGTGATCATGCGGTCGCTCATTTGTTCCTCTTCGTCATGTGTTTCTCTTCGTCATTTCTTGCTCTTCGATTGATACGCGTCGATGCCGCATGGTCGCGGCGTTGCTTTGTCCGGCGACACCGGTCACGGACCGCGTCAGCGGAACGAGACCGACACCTCCTCCTCGGTCTCCACACGGAGTCCGGGAATGCTCTTCAGCAGCGCTTTCATCGCTTCGGGACCCGCGTTCTCGGCCTTCTCGAGTTCCTTGAAGCGCTCCGGATCGTCCAGCAGCGTGTTGAAGTTGATGTCCATCATCGTAACCGTCGATCCCTCGACATACGTGGCGTTGGTTGACGTGATGCCGCCTTCCACGCGGACCTGCAGCAGCATGCGCATGTCGCGTAAGAATTCCTTCATCTGCTCCATTCCTTCCTCGCCTTCCTCGATATCCTGCTCATCGGTCTCGGACACCCCTTCGTCGCTGGCGGGTTCCTCGTCTCCGTCGTCGTTCAGGTCCTGCGGGGGACGAATGACCAGGGTTGCGGGGTTGCCGGGAGTGAAACGGAAGGCCACGAGTTCGTCACCGTCTTCTCCCTCCGACGACGTCATCCCGGGCATGTCGGGCACCTTGGACATGGGATTCTGGCTGACGTTCACGGTGCTGACGTCATCGAAGACGTATGTCGCCATATACCCCGTGTGCTCGGGTGTGTCGATCATCTCATGGTTATCGTAGCGCACGCCCGCGCCCATATTTTCCGCGGCGGAGCGGATCGTCTCCTCGGTGAACATTTCCATCTCTCCCGGCAGCTCCGGCGGCGTGTCATCCGGCTGCGCTTCCGCGCCTTCCTCGTCCATCGCGCCTTCCTCGTCCATCGCGCCCTGCATTCCCTGCTGCATGCTCATCGCCATGTCACGAAACATCTCGCCGATGGCCTTTTTCATCCTGACCGTTTCGGTAATGCTGCCGCTGCCGTCGCGATTGACCGTGACCAGCAATTGGGATTCTATACAGCCGCCAAGGACGAGACTGACGGCAAGAAACAGAAAAACTATCGAACGATTCATGTATGCTCCGATGATGGGGTGGAAGAACACAAAGTACGAAAACCATGGCGATCCGGACAAATGGCAGCGCCCTTTCATTCGTCGAATGGGGGTCCGGGGCGGTGGACACTGTCCGCCGCGTCAGGCTTCTTCTAACGGCTTGACGAGGTAGCGCTTGATTTTCTGCGTCGTGGTTTTCTCGAACTCACTGTCCTTGATGCGCACGCAGCGGATCTGCTTGTACACCGGCAAATCCTTGTTGAGCCGGGCCACTTCCTCTTTCATCATGTCCTCGACCGCCTCGGCGGTGACTTCACGGCCTTTCTCGTTAAAGCGATCGTACACGGCGTTGGCGTCGGGCACGATAAGCACGGCGATGAGTTCGTCACCGCTGTCGGAGTGCTCGGCATACACCATCGATTCAAGCACGCAGTCGATTTTGTTCACATGCTCCTCGATCTCCTCGGGAAAGACATTCTCCCCGTTGCGTGCGATGATGACGTTTTTCTTCCGTCCGTTGATGTGCAGGAAGCCATGCCCGTCGATGAAACCGACGTCACCGGTGGAGAACCAGCCATCGGTGATCACCGCCGCCGTGGCGGCTTCGCTCTTGTAATAGCCAAGCATGACGTTGGGACCGGAGGCAAGGATTTCGCCGCGGCCTGCGGCGTCGGGATGTTCGATGCGCAGGGTGACGCCAGGCAGCGGAAGTCCCGCCGCTTCGTCCCGGAATTTCCGCACGCGGTTCAGCGCCAGGATGGGCGCCGTTTCGGTGAGGCCGTAGCCCTGGATGAAGCCGAAACCCAATGATCGGAAGCCGCGCGCGACCTGCGGGTCAGGTGCTGCGCCACCGACGATGAGCAGGCGGATGGCGCTGCCGAATTTCGCATGCACTTCCGCAAACAGCTTCCGGCGCAGCCCCGCCACTCCCACGCCCTCGAGCAGCGTCACAACGGTCATCAGCGGACGCAACAGCATGGCCACGGCCTTTTTCTCGGCGATGGCCTGCATGATGCGGCGATACATTTTCTCGAACAACAGCGGCACGCCGAGTACGATGGTCGGTTGTACTGCAACCATGTCGTCTGCCACGGACTTGAGCGAGCGCGCGAAATACGTGGACGCGCCTGCAACGAGCGGACAGAGGAATCCGCAGGTACACTCGTAGGTGTGATGGATGGGAAGCACCGAGAGGAATCGGTCCGTCGGCAGGATCTCCACCATCTGCAGCATGCCGCGGAGATTCGCGCAGAGATTGCGCTGCGAGAGCATCACGCCTTTCGCACTGCCCATGGATCCAGAGGTGAACACGATGACCGCCAGCGCCTCCGGATCGGTACGCGGGAAAGCGGTTTCCAGTGCTCTCGGGAGCGCGGAAGGATCGGCCTCGCCGTCATCAATCATCGCCGTCATCGACTCCATGCCGTCACGCGCTCTGTCGAGGTCCATGTCGACGAGGAATTCCAGTCCATGCGCCGTGTGATGGAAACCCTGGAACATGTCGCGGAAATTTTCGGAAAACACAGCCGCGCGCGAATCGGACGCCCGCAGGATGGTGAGGATCTCGTTCTCCTTCAGGTTGCGATCGATCGGGACGACCACGAAATCGAAACAGATGGCAGCGAGGTATGCCACCCCCCACTGCACACGGTTTTCGGAAATGACCGCCACATGGTCACGCGGCTTGAGTCCCAGGCCGCGCAATGCCGACCCGAACCGCACCACCGCGACCGCCAGTTCTCCATGCGACAGCCGCGGAAGCGGCGTCGTGTTCACATCCGACAGCGCGGGCCGTTCCGCAAATACCTGGCGTCCGCGCAGCAGCACTTCCGCCAGTGTCTGGAATTCCGGCACGTCGTACAACGGGTACTCTTCCAACGGTGTCTTCATCGCGACTCCTCCTTGTATTTGCGAATATACTACAATCCCAAGCGCGCACTGGAGCGCGCGCCCCCCAGGAGCGCTCGAATATCAAAGCCTCGAAAATCCCCAGCGAGCGTTCGAATGCCCGACCTCAGATGAACAGCAGCAACGACACCGCCATGACCGCCATTCCGGATATCAATCCATAGATCGAAAGGTGGTGTTCACCGTATTCCCTCGCGCTCGGCAGCAGTTCGTCGAGGGAAATGAACACCATGATACCCGCCACCGACGCGAAGACGATGCCGAAGAGGATTTCACTGAAAAACTGCATCATGATGAAATAGCCGATCACCGCACCGACGGGCTCCGCCAGGCCGGACGCAAAAGAGAGCAAAAACGCTTTTTTCCTGTTGTCCGTCGCGTAGTAGATCGGGATGGAGACGGCGATGCCTTCAGGGATGTTGTGAATGGCGATGGCTACGGCGATGGGAATGCCAAGCATCGGGTCCTGCACCGCAGAGAGAAAGGTCGCGAGTCCTTCGGGGAAGTTGTGGATGGCGATGGCGATGGCGGTGAACACGCCCGTTCGGTACAGCTTCGAGAGATCCTTTTTCTCGCCGTTGCTCGCGGGGATATCCTCGACCATGCGAATCTCGTGCGGGTTCTCTTCCGAGGGCACCAGTTTGTCGATGATCGCGATCAGAACGATGCCGCCGAAAAAACCCGCGACGGTCATCCAGCTCCCCCCCACCGGCCCGAGGGCCTCGGTGAGCGATTCCCGCGCCTTGGCGAAGATCTCGACCATCGACACGTAGATCATCACCCCGGCCGAGAAACCCATGGCAATAGAGAGGAACTTGGTGTTGGTCCGGTTCGCAAAGAAGGCCAGCGCGCTGCCGATGCCGGTGGACAATCCGGCAAACAGCGTGAGGGCGAACGCGAAAAGGATATGGGGACTATCCGTCATTGTTATTCTCCTTGCTTCCAGGCATTGCCCATGATGCAGTCCTCGTCATCGTATTCGATTTCCAGCGTGATGTGTTCGATGTTGTTGCCGAGCAGCAGGGTCTTCGCTTCCCGCTTGATCCGCAGCGCATCCTCCCTGTTGTGTTCACGTTCGAGGACCAGGTGCGCGCTGACGACATGCTGCTCTCCGTCGAGCGACCAGACGTGCAGGTGATGCACGGAGTGTACGCCCGAAATGCGGCAGAGGTCGCGTTCCATGCTCTCGGCGTCGATGCTGTCGGGCACGGCCTGCAGGAAGAGTTGCAGAGTCTTGTTGATGTTGACCACGACGTTGTAGTACAGGATGTACGACGCGATCAGCAGCGAAAGCAGCGGGTCGAGTATCGGGAGATGCCAGAACTGCATGACGATGCTCACCACGAGAACGGCCGCCCAACCGAGCACATCCTCAAGCATGTGCCAGGCCACCATTCGGGCGTTCATCGACGAACCCCGACGAAGGCGGATGACGGCCAGGCCGTTGAGCAGCACACCGGCGATGGCGAACCACATCATGCCCTGGGCGTCGGGATTGGCGGGATTCGCCAGCCGCGGTATCGCCTCGAAAATGATGAACGCCGAGCCGCCGATCAGCACCAGCGCGCTGAGCAGCGCTCCGAGCAGAGACAACCGGCGATACCCATAGGAAAACCGCGGAGTGCGTTCGCGCCGCG
>JAGTUZ010000011.1 GCA_018224415.1 Bacteroidota bacterium
GCGCCTTCCAGCGCAATGCAGAGCGTGTCGGCGCAGGGCGCGCTGAATATCAGACACAACGATCCGAAATAGTTCCGGGCGCTGTCGGGCAGGAAAACTACCGGGATGTCCAGCGCGCCGCCGGGCGGCAGCGGCTGTGGCAGCGCAACGGAGGCGCTGAAGACACCCGCGGGCTGCACGGCGATGGCCGCGAGCACCAGACCCTCCATGTCGCGATTGCTCACCCGCAGCGAGCGCGACTGTGCGGTGCCGGCGACGACGTTCGCAAACAGCAGCGACGACGGATCGGTCTCGAGATAGGCCTCGCCCCGGCGACCGGCAACGATCACTGTCGAACTGCGTTCACAGTGTCCGCTGCGGCTGCGGATGGTCAGCCGCGCGATGTGCGCTCCGGGCGCCGCCGGGCGGTAGCGGAGGATGATCGTGTCGGTGGACCTCGCCCTGACGGAAAACGGCAGCGGCGTCAGCACGCTGAACGACGGATCGTCACTGATAATATCGAAAATGGATTCATCGAGGTTGTTCCGGTTCTCCATGCGAAGGAGCATGGTCCGCTCACTCTCGCAATACGGAATGTTGCCCGCGTCGAGTGTGTCGGGAAGCACGAGATCGCGGTCTTCCCGCTGCGCCACGAGGGCGACGGTGCTCGTGGGAGCGACGTCGGACTGCAGCAGCAGTTCGCCCCGCGCGATGGCGGTTTGCGGACGACGTGCGCAAATGCGGAAGGTCATGGCATCCCCCGGCTCCAGCAGCGTGGCGGTGTCGGGTTCGACAGAAAACACCGCCGGATTGTTCACTGACGGAAACACGCGCTGCGGCACGCTGAGCACATTGACGATGCGCACGGTATCGCAGAGCACGGTGTCGCAGAATGCGAAGGTGTAGCGCAGGGTATCTGCCGTGACGGCGAAGGGCGTGGAAATAAAACGCGCGCTTACGTCGAAACACAACGTGTCGGGACAGGGAACGGAGACGATCACACACAGCGTGCCGGCGACGCGTCCGCTGTCCTTGACAAGCCGCAGCTTGAGATCCGCCGCCACGCTCTCGCCGGGAGCCAGCGTTCGTGGCGACGGCAGTGGCGTCGCGATGTACATCGCCGACGCAACCCCGCCGAGCACAAGGGTGTCGATGACCACGTCGATGCTGTCGTCGTTGATCAGACGCACCGCCACCATGCCGGTGTCGCTGACCGGACGAATGCCCAGGTCGAGCGGATCAGGTTCGATACGCAGCCGCGGTACGGGCACCACCGCGCGGAAGCGCAGCGTGTACACCGCGCGGCAGGGATCGGTGACGATGCGGAGTTCCACTTCGATCGTGGTATCGTACGGCAGCGTCACGTCGGCCCAGAGTTCGAAGGCGCTGCCCGGGGCCACGCTGCCGGGCACGGGTCCATGCCGCAGCGTGACGAAAGGACTTCCGCGAAGCAACTCCACGCTCGAGAGCAGCAGCACCTCGGCATTGTCGTTGCGCAGGAGGAAACGGCGTGAACCCGTTACGCCGGGACACAGCGTCAGCACTCCCAGGGTGTCGCCGACGACGGTGAGCGTGTTCACCTTCTTTCGTCCGTTGAGCACAACGCGGCTTTCCCCACGCACGGTCAGATCGTTGTGGTTGACAACCAGCGCAGCGCTGCTGCCACCATTCATCGGCGCGTTGTACGCAAGCACGATCCAGACACTCTTGCCGGGATCGACGGTCACGGGCAACGGCGGACCGAGGACGCGGAAATGTGCCGCGTCGCCGCCAGTCACGGTGGCCGTGAAAATGGCAAGCGGCTTCTGTCCGGTATTGCGCACTTCCACGCTGTCGATGACATCTTCCTCGCAGGTCTGCTCGTCGAAGATCAACGCTCCCGGCAGTTCCGCGATGGGCATTTCGTCGGTGATCAAAAGCACGGGCTGCGCCAATTCCCCGCCGCAGGGATCCGACCAGCGCACGCGCAGCATGGTCTCCACACTGTCGCGTTGCTGCGCCTCGTACGCGAATCGCACCTCGATGTCTTCTTTGGGACGCAGCGTATCGGGCAGATCGAGCGGCGCGAGCAGCCGCAGGCCGGGCACGGCGGGTTCGAACCAGACCTCCTCGATCACCGTCGGGAGAAAGCCGGTATTGCGCAGGGAAATGCTCGTGATGACTTCGCGTCCGAGCGGCGCGGGTCCCACGACCAGCAGGGAGTCGGTATCCAGTTCGATGAATGCCTCCACCCCGCGACCGGAGGAGACGATGGTCACCGTATCGGCGCAGGGTTCGAAGACGAGGCGGAACTGCGCCGAACTGCTGAAGGAATCAGGCACGGACGGGGCGAAGCGCAGGGCCAGCAGGGCGAAACCGCCGCTGGTGATCTGCAAGGTGGTGTCGACTTCGAGCGTGAACAACGAATCCGCGCCGCTGCGACGAATCTCGCGCAGATGCGCAGGCACATTGCCACGGTTGGTCAGCCGAAGATATTGCACCGTTTCGTCGCCGGCACAGACATCACCGAACTGCAGCAGGTCGGGGATGACCTCGACCTCGTTGCTCTGGATAAGGACCTGGAACGGGATTTCGATCACGTCCGGACATAGGGTGTTGCCCGCAGTGATCAACAGTTTCCCGCTCAGGCTGCCCGGCGTATCGCTGCGCAGCACAAAGCGCAAAACGTCGCTGCCGGTGATCGGGTCGCCGATGACATGGGAGATCAGCTCGACCGAGCCCCGGTTGCTGAACAACTCGACCTTGATGATGCGCGGAGGCAGGTTGCCGAAGGATTCCACGGCCACGGTCGCCTCGCTTGCTTCGTTGCGGCAGACCGTGGGAAAAACCAGCGACGTCACACGCGTCGTGAGCCGGGAGAAAACGCGGTCGCCGCCGAGCTGTACGGTCCAGGGATTGTGATCGGGGTCGTTGCTCTCGATGGTCATCCGTGCCCCGACGGGAGGGGGACCGTAATGGTCGACGTCCGGCGCCCAGGCGACCTCCGCCTCGTAGGTTGCGCCGGGTGCAATGATGATCGGCCAGGTAACGCCGCGCAGGGAGAATTCCGGATGGCTGAACGTGATCTGTCCTCCGACGATGGTCAGGCTGCCGGTACCGGAATTCTGTATCGGAATACGTATGATTTTTTCTTCCTGACAGGCCATCGTGTCGAAGCTCGCCCAGACAGGCGTCGTGGAAATGTCGGGCTTCTGCGTGCCGGTCCATTTCATGATCCAGCCGTGGGAGACTGTCGGATACCCCACATCGCGCTGCGCACCCCCGACGGCCCAGCCAAAGGCCTCGTTGAGAAACACCATCTTGTTCGCGGGCGGATAGGGCTTGCCACCGAACAGCTGCGGCTGGAAGCTGTACCAGCTGATGCCGCCGTCCTCGGTATAGGCGATTTCGTCGTGATTGCTCATCACCCAGCCCTTGAGCGTGTCGAAGAAAAAGACGCCCTTGTGTCCGCCGGGGGTGGGACCAAACGGCGGCTGGTTGCCCACGGGATCCCAGTTGATGCCGCCGTTGGTGGTTTTCATCACATGGACGGGATTGTTCTGGTTGTAGCCGCTCAGGTACCCGTAGTTGTCGTTGATGAAATGCACCTTGAGATGCGTCGGGAAATACTCGGTGGAATGCTGGAAAGACAGGTTGATCCAGCGATTGCTCACCGAGTTGTAGCGGAAGAAGGTGTTGTCGCCGCCGGCCACCAGCCAGTAACTGCCACTGTGCTTGGCATCCGTCAGCGGTGGGTTGACCGGTAAGCTGTAGCTGGTCCAGGAGACCCCGCCGTCCAGCGTCCGGTGCACGCGACCGGGCCCCTCGCCCACAATGATACCCTCGCGCTCGTTGATAAAGGTGACGGCATAGCGTGTGCCGTAGAGGATCGGATTGAGCGGGGACACGGAAAACCAGCTCGCGCCGGCGTTGGTGGTCTTGTACACCAGGCTGCGGTAATCGTCACGCCAGGAAATGTAGGCGATGCCTGTATTCGGAATTGCGTGCACGTCCTGCGCCCAGGAAGACAGCGCGATGGTCAGCGGCGGGTTGAACACGTTCGCCGGGACCTTCCGCCACGTCGGATCGCCCGGTCGCTTGATGAGGATTCCAGTATGCAGGGCGAGAACGTCCACATCACCCACCGCGTAGCCCAGCCCGGTGTCCGCCATGGAAATACCCATGAGGCTGCGCACCGGAACTTCGATGGGCTGCTCCTTCCAGAACCCGACGGGCTGGCCATACATCGGCAGGGCCACGGCCGCAAGAACGAGGAGGGATATGCAGAACCTCAGTCGCAACAATTGACAGCGTCCGTTGGGGTGGAGATGGGAACACCCGGCTGCGTGCCAGGCCGGGTGAAGTTGGCGGAACGTACAGGAGTGCATGATAGCGGATTCAGGCGAGAAAGACAATAAGATATGAGTGCGCTTTTATTACTCCTTCAGCACCTCCCGCAGCGCATACATCACCTCCACCCTGCCCCATAAATAAGCCTCCTTCATCCACTTCCCCCGCGCGGTCACGTAGCTGTCGTCGTACCACATACGCTCGAGCATGAGATGCGCGGATACGGGCAAA
>JAGTUZ010000012.1 GCA_018224415.1 Bacteroidota bacterium
GGACACCCGCATTCCGTCTCTGCCCTTCACGCCCGACGGGGAGATGGTGCGCGTCGAACAGTGGGTTAAGTCCGGCGTGATCTCGCAGCTGGTTGTCGACCGCTTCGAGGCGAACGAAGCAGCTTCCGCCGTCGCAGCACCAACCAACCTGATTTTGGACGTCGAGGAACCGGTGTCCGATCTCGTCGCCGGAACGGAATACGGTATTCTTGTTAAAGGATTTGCCAACCTGAATATCCTGGATCCAAAGAACTGTCTGCTCACCGGATCCACGCGCGACGGTGTGTTCCTGATCGAAAAGGGCCGGCTCACCAAACCCGTGCGCAATCTCGTGCTTCGGGAAACCCCGGTGTACCTGTTCAAGGAACTGCTGGAGATGGGCATTCCCGAAGCCACATCGCCGACAACCGGCTACTTCCCCATGCTGCTGCCGCCGATAAAGGTCAAGGACGTGCTTTATTCGCAGCACAGCGGTTTCGTCTAATCGCCGGTCTGCGGACCGAATTTCGCGGCATAGAGTTCAGAGAACAACAGTCCGGAAAACATGATCACCGCACCCAGTGCCTCGATGCCGGACATCACTTCCGCAAGCACGAGGTACGCGATGAGGGCCGCAAACACAGGCTCCATCGTGAAGATGATGGCTGCCTTGGTCGGTGTGGTTTCCCTCTGGTACTTCGACTGCACGAAGATCGCGATCGTTGATGCGAAAAATGCGAGGTACAGCACGGCCCCGATCGCCCCGGGAGTAAAGTCCGGATTGGTCGTGTCGACAAACGGCGAGAACGCGAAACTGATCACGGAAGTCGCAACGAACTGCCAGAAGACGATCTCCCGATCAAAACGCTCCTTCGTGAACACGTCGAGGTAGACGATATAGAAGGCAAACACCACGGCGCAGAACAGGACAAGCAAGTCGCCGGTGTTGAACTCGCCTCCCGCCGGCGAGGTGAAAAGATACAGTCCGGCACCAACGATGAGCACGGAAATCGCGTTGCCGGTCGAAGGACGGCGCCTCTCGATGGCCAATTGGAGCAGTGGGGTGAACACCACCATCGTTCCGGTGAGAAAGCCGGCCTTGGAGGCTGTCGTTTCCACGAGTCCGACGGTCTGCAGCGCGAAGCCCGCACCAAGCATGGCTCCGAGCACAAGACCGGCACGCAACGAACGGCGTGTAGTTGCTTTGATGTCGCGCCATGTATAGATTCCGACCATCAGCGCTGCGGCGAGAAATCGCGTGCCTAACAGCATCAGCGGAGGCAGGTCGTCGAGCGTGAATTTCGTAACGGTAAACGTCGAGCCCCAGATGAGCGTAATCGCCAGCAGATACCGGTCCGCTTTAGGAAAGAATTTCCTTTCCCTTGTCGTCATTGTTCTCCTTCTCGTCTGCTCCGGATGTGGCGAACAAGACCGCACGGCCATCCCGGATGATGAATTCCGTCAAATATACGGTGACATCCTGTTGCTCGGCGAATTGCACCGCAGCGACACCGCCGCCCTCCGTCTGTCGCTCGATTCCCTTCTCGAAGCACACGGAACCGACACGACCGCGCTGTTCGCGAAGGCGCGCAACGTGTCCCTCGACGCGGAGCGCAGCGCCGAACTCTACCGCGTAGTCATCGAACGTTTCGAACGCACGTCCGGCATGCCTGATACCACTCACGTGAAAACCGCGCCGCCCCTCGGTTTCGACTAACCTCCCTCCTTCCGCTCCAGTCCGTACTTGTTGATTTTTTTGTAGAGATGCGAGCGCTGCATCCCGAGTTCGTCGGCGGTGCGGGAGACATTCCAGTCGTATTTCTCCAACTGGCGCTGGAGAAACATGTTCTCGGTAAGGTCCTTGAACTGCTCGAACGACACATCCATCGGCAGATCGGTTCGCGATTCCCTGGCTGGCCCGAACACGTTCCTCGACACATCGTCCACGGTGATGGTGTCGGCGGCCATGATGGCGAGGCGTTCAACCGTGTTGCGCAATTCGCGCACATTGCCCGGCCAGTGTAGTTCCTTCAGCCGCTCGATCGCGGTGGCGTCGATGCCGCGCGGCGGCAGCTTGTTTTTCCTGCAGGTTTCCGCAAGGAAAAAATGCACCAACGGCGGAATATCCTCGCGGCGGTCACGCAGTGGCGGCACGCGAATGGGGATCACATTGAGGCGATGGAAGAGATCTTCGCGAAAACGTCCTTCCACTATCTCCACGGAGAGATCCTTGTTCGTCGCCGCGATCACGCGCACATCGACGGCGATGCGTCCGCTGCCACCCACACGCTCGAAGGTGCCTTCTTCCAGCACGCGCAGCACTTTCGCCTGCGCGGAAAGACTCATATCCCCGATCTCGTCGAGGAACAGCGTGCCGCCATCGGCCTGTTCAAATTTTCCGATGCGCAGTGCCGAGGCGCCGGTGAACGATCCTTTCTCGTGCCCGAACAGCTCGCTTTCGATCAGCTCCTGCGGAATTGCGGCGCAGTTGACCTCGACCATTTCCTGTGCGGCCCGGGCGCTACCGCGGTGCAGGGCGCGGGCCACAAGCTCCTTCCCCGTTCCGTTTTCCCCGGTGACCAGCACATAGGCCTCCGTGGGCGCGACGCGCGCGATGGTCTCGCGCAGGGACCGGATGGCGGACGTGGAACCGACCATGTCGTCGGGACCCTGGATTTCCACGCGCATCCGACGGTTCTCCCGCAGCAGCGCAGTCTGCATGATCGCATTGCGGAGCGTGATAAGGATTTTCTCGCGGTCGGGCGGTTTGGAAAGAAAATCAAACGCTCCCTTGCGTGTGGCTTCCACGGCGGTTTCGATCGTCCCATGTCCGGTAAGGAGAATCACCGGCACCTCGGGGTAATCCGAACGCATCAATTCCAGCGTTTCAATCCCGTCGAGCCCCGACATCTTCACGTCCAGTATCACGGCATCGGGCAGGGTCGCGGACATCCGGTCGAGTCCTGCACGGCCATTCTCCGCTTCATCGACCGTGAACCCTTCGTACTCGAGTGTCATCCGCAGCATGTCGCGGATGCTGGATTCGTCGTCGACGATGAGAATGCGATGGGATTCGATAGTGGTCATAACTCATTCCTGAAGAAATCCGACGGCAGCACCAGGCGCTGTCGCATGAGGGCGTCGGCGAAACGCGCGCCGAGCCGGTTGACCACGAGATCGCGTTCGTCGCGGAAGCCCTCGAGTTTGAAAAGCTCCTCGCCGTATTCGATCAGTTCGCCGGCAGCCATCGTGAGGTCTTCGTCACGCAGCATGCAGTGCAGCCAGGCGCTCCCGAAAAAATGCGGCAGCTTGTCGCGGTCAAGTTGTGGCGGCGAGTCGGCCAGCAGCAGTCCCGGAAGATTCGCCAGACGCCGTAAGAAGTCTTCCCGCGATTCCATTGACACGGGAACGGTAACGCTCCATCCCAGCAGAGGGACGCGCGCAGGGAACGTATGGTATGGGAGCGTTGCGACCGACAGTGCAAAAAGGGTCAGCGCGATGTCGCCTTCGGCAAGATACACCGCATGGACGTAAATCGCATCCAGTCGCTGGAGGTCTGTCTGCCGCGTCCGCGGGTCGGGAGGGTCCTGTGCTGTGATCAGTTCGCGCAGATCGTAGATGAGTGAGAGCTGACGCGGCAGCAGTACGCGCCGCAATCCGGCCCAGAAACTTCCGCACGGAACACGCAGCTTCTCGAGTTCCCTCCGCGCGCTGTCCACGCTCGTTCCTTCCTGCTTCAGCACACAGCGGCGCGGACTCTCGGTCCCCAAACAAACCCCGCGCCGTTCGTCCATATCCGCTCTCCGCTCTCCACCGGCGATCGCGATCATGGGCGGCAGCAGGAGAAGCAGTGTTATGCCGCGGAACGCAAACATGCCTGTCAGGTCTGGATGACGCCGGGGTTGAAGCGCGGGAGATCCGGGTTGTTGTCCGTGACACGGATGCAGTGACTGATCACGTCACGCGTGTGCACCGGATCGATGATGCCGTCAATCCACAGACGCGCGGCGGCGTAATATGGACTGGTCTGCGTCTCGTATCGCTCCTGGATGCTGCGCAATAGTTCCTGCTGGTCTTCCTCGCTGATCTGCCGGCCATCGCGTTCCATCTGCGAGAGACGGATTTCGAGCAGGGTCTTGCTCGCCTGCGCGCCGCCCATGACCGCGATCTGTGCCGAGGGCCAGGCGAAAATGAAACGCGGGTCGTATGCCTTGCCGCACATCGCGTAATTGCCGGCGCCGTAGCTGTTGCCGATGATGAATGTGATTTTCGGCACGACGGAATTCGCCACGGCGTTGACCAGTTTTGCGCCATCCTTGATGATGCCTCCGTGTTCGGCGCGGCTGCCGATCATGAAGCCGCTTACATCCTGCAGGAACACGAGGGGTATGCGTTTCTGATTGCAGTTCATGATGAAGCGCGTTGCCTTGTCTGCGCTGTCGCTGTAGATAACGCCGCCGATCTGCATCTCGCCGCTGCCGCTGCGGACGATGCTGCGCTGGTTCGCGACGATGCCCACGGCCCAGCCATCGATGCGGGCGTAGGCACAGATCAACGATTTTCCGTAGTCGGCCTTGTACTCGACAAATTCATGATCATCGATGATACAGGAAAGCAGTTCGTTCGTGTCGAACGGCCGGGAGCGGTCCTTCGGGAAAAGTCCGTGCAGGTCTTCGGCGGGACGCCGCGGCGGCACCGGGTCAATGCGGTCGAAGCCCGCGTTGCCGCGCCGGCCGAGTTTCGAGACGAGGTCACGCAGCGTGCGCAGGGCGGTTTCGTCATCGGGCATGCGGTAATCCGTCACGCCGCTCACCTCGCTGTGCACTTTCGCTCCCCCAAGCGTTTCATTGTCGACTTCCTCGCCGATAGCCGCTTTCACCAGATGCGCCCCGGCCAGGAACACCGTGCCGGTATTCTCGACGATCATGGCCTCGTCGCTCATAATGGGCAGGTACGCCCCGCCGGCGACGCAGTAGCCCATGATGGCCGAGAGCTGTGGGATACCCATCGACGACATAACCGCGTTGTTCCGGAATATGCGTCCGAAATGCTCCTTGTCCGGAAAGATCTCGTCCTGCATCGGCAGAAATACGCCGGCGGAGTCGACGAGGTAAATGATGGGGATACGGTTTTCCATGGCGATTTCCTGCGCGCGCAGATTTTTCTTGGCGGTGATCGGAAACCATGCGCCGGCCTTGACAGTCGCGTCGTTGGCGACGATGACGCAATCCCGTCCGTGGATGCGTCCGATGCCGAATACCGTACCCGCTGACGGGGCGCCGCCATATTCGCCGTACATTTCCCAGGCCGTGAACAGCCCGATCTCGAGAAAGGGGCTGTCCTCGTCGAGCAGGCCGGCGATGCGTTCACGCGCGGTCATCTTTCCGCGAGAGTGATGGCGTTCGATGGCTTTTGTGCCGCCGCCGAGTTTGACCTGTTCCTCCCTGGCGTGCAGAATGCGGACGAGATTCTTCATCGCGTCGAGATTGGCTTCGGTGGTCTCTTCGTTTCTGGCCCGTTGTTCTGCGGTCATCGTGGCATCGTGGTTGTGGGACGTAGGGTAGGAAAGAAAATACGTCAGCGCAGAGGCGCACACAAATGGAGATGAGCTGGCGGACCTTTGCACTCGCGCTGGCGGACCTTTGGTCATTTGCACGCGGACATTGCGTTGCGGCTTCGGCGTTTCGGGATTATATTGGATGGAATGGTCCATTATCCCCAGACGACGCCTAAATGCAAGTTTTCGAGCCCATCCTGCATGTGCAGAACCTGACCACGGTGTTTGACACCCGTGACGGGGTGGCCGTGGCCGTCGATGATGTGTCCTTCACGTTGCACCGCGGAGAGACGCTCGGCATCGTCGGCGAATCGGGCTGCGGAAAGACCGTCACGGCACTGTCCATCATGCGTCTGATCCAGCGTCCCGGTCGCATCAGCGGCGGGAGCGTCCACTACGGGGGACGCGACCTGCTCGCGCTCAGCGAGAGGCAGATGCGGCAGGTCCGCGGGAAGGACATCGCCATGGTGTTCCAGGAACCGATGACCTCCCTCAATCCCGTGTTCACCATCGGCGACCAGCTGACCGAAGGATTGCTATATCATGACCACCTGGGGTGGACCGAAGCCTATGACACGTCGATCGATGTGCTCAACCGCGTCGGCATCGCCGATCCGCATGACGTGATGCTGGCGTTTCCGCATCAGCTCTCCGGAGGAATGCGGCAGCGGGTGATGATTGCGATGGGACTGGTCTGCCATCCGAAGGTGCTGATCGCAGACGAACCGACCACAGCCATCGACGTGACGGTGCAGGCGCAGGTCCTGAGCCTGATCAACGAACTCAAGGAGGAATTCGGCATGTCGGTTCTCCTGATCACGCACGACCTCGGCGTCGTCGCGGAGACCTGTGACCGTGTCGCCATCATGTACGCCTCGCATATCGTCGAATGCGCTCCGGTGCGGGAAATCTTCCATGCACCGCGCCATCCCTACACGGCAGGCCTGCTTGCCTCCATCCCCGCTTCCCATCGACCGAAGGAACGCCTGTCCATCATTCCCGGCCAGGTGCCGCGTCCGACACATTATCCGACGGGCTGCAATTTCCAGTTTCGATGCGACCATGCCGTCGAACACTGCGTACTCCACGAGCCCACGCTGTCACGTATCAGCGACGGACATTCCGTCGCGTGCTGGAATCCCGTCTCCTGACCCGTCTCGTCGTTCAGGCATCTCCGATTGCCTTGATTTCATCGCCATATTCTGCTAAACTTCGATAATATTGATTGACGATTGTCCGCCACCCCGGCGTATCGTGTACCATACGTTGATTGTCTTTTGCCGATGCACCCCAACCGCGGGTGCATGGCGCTCATCCACATCTCGAGGATCCTTATGCACCGTTTTATTATCGCGGTTCTCATCGGCTTCCTGTTATCCTCTTCCTCCTACGCACAGCACCGGGAAGACGAAGGCATCGCCGTTCCCCTCCCCGACGCACATGTCGTTCTCACACAGCAGAAGCACCAGGAATCGATGTCGCTCTCCAAGGCGCATGTGGCATTCCGGCAGTTCGCTCTTGCAAATACGGACTGGGATTTCCGCTATGACGCACTGCGCGCGACGCCCCATCGTGCGTGGGGACGCGGCGTGCAGATCGAGGGGTATCCCTCGCTGAACCTGCTCAACGCCCCACAGGCAGGGCGCCGTTTCATCGAGGAACACTCGCGGACGCTCAACGCAGACCCGCGCAACCTCCGCCTGCTGTACTCCGAAATCATCCGCGACAAGGTGTATCAGAAGCATATCCAGACCTACCATGGTCTCGACGTGCTGTTCTCGCATGTGGATCTGCGCATGAGCCTGCAGGGAAAGGTGTTCATGTTCGGTTCCGATTATCACAA
>JAGTUZ010000013.1 GCA_018224415.1 Bacteroidota bacterium
AAGGCCGCGTCAACGGCGAACTCGTGCAGCTGTTCAACAGCAGTGGACAGCGTGCGGTCGGACTCTCGGGCAAGGACGGACGCATGGTGACCGCCGTGCGGCGCGTGCACAGCCAAACCGTCGACGGTGCCACCGAGCAGCTTGACCTCGGCCGTGTCGGCGATGTCGTCAGCGTGGATACCACGCTGCTGACGCTGCTGCTCGAACACGGGTATATCCCTGTCGTCACCTGCATCGCGCCCGATGCACGCGGTGAGGACTACAACATCAACGCCGACATGTTCGCCGGACACCTGGCGGGCGCCTTGAAGGTCGACCGCTACCTGGTGCTCACCGACGTGGACGGCGTCCTGACCGATATCAACGAGCCCTCTTCCCTGATCGGCGATATTTCCGTCGCCGAACTGCAGGGCATGATGGGGACCGTCATCGTCGGCGGCATGATACCGAAACTGGAATCCTGCCGCATCGCGCTCGAAAACGGCGCGGCGGAAGCGCGCATCATCAACGGCATGAAGCCGGAGCAGCTTCTCGCCGCCGCTTCGGGGGAGGCGTGCGGAACACGAATCGTCACACAGGTACAGAACACATGACCAGCGAAACCGGAAACAACGCGGCCTTGCACAGGCTGGACAAACAGTATCATCTGCAAACGTACAACCGGATTCCGATCGCTTTTTCCCACGGAAAAGGCGCACGGGTATGGGATGTCGAGGGCAGGGAATATATCGATGCGCTCGCGGGCATCGCCGTCAACAGTCTCGGTCACTGTCATCCCGCCATCGTGGATGCCATCACCGCGCAGGCGGGCAGATTGATGCACATCTCGAACTATTTCGTCAGCGAACCGCAGGTGCAGCTCGCACAGCTGCTGGTGGAGATCTCCGGACTCGACCGGGTGTTTTTCGCGAACAGCGGCACCGAATCCATCGAGGGCGCATTCAAGATCGCCCGCAAATCCGCCCATGCGCGCGGACGCGGCGGAGGCATCATTTCCATGGAGCGTTCTTTCCATGGACGCACGCTCGCCGCAATCGCAACGGGCGGAGAACGCATGCAGCGGGGCTTCGGTCCGATGCCCGCGGGTTTCACCCGCGTCCCCTTCAACGACATCACAGCCATCGAGGCGGCCATCAGCGACGACACCGCCGCGGTGGTGCTCGAACCCGTGCAGGGCGAAGGCGGCATTCACGTGGCGACGGCGGAGTACCTGCACGCACTCCGCGCGCTCTGCGACCGCACGGGCGTGTTACTCATCTTCGATGAAATCCAGTGCGGCATCGCGCGCAGCGGAAAAATGTTCGCCAAGGATATCTTCGGCGTGCTGCCGGATATCATGACGCTGGCCAAGGGACTCGGCGGCGGCATCCCGATCGGCGCGATCCTCTGCCGCGAGCATGTGGCCGAAGCGATGGAATATGGCGACCACGGGACCACCTTCGGCGGGAACCCGCTCGCGACGGCCACCGCCCTCGCGACCATGCGCACCCTCATCGAGGAGAATCTCGCGGAAGCGGCGGAGCGCAAGGGCGCCTGGCTGCGGACCGAGCTGGAGAAGCTCAAGACGAAGCACTCCTCGGTGAAAGAGGTTCGCGGACTGGGTCTGATGCTGGGCGTGGAATTCAGCTTCGCCACCAAGCCGCTCATGCTCGCCATGCTCGAACGCGGTGTCATCGCAAACGCCACCGCCGACAACGTCCTGCGCATCGTGCCGCCGCTCATCATAAGCGAGGAGGAAATGCGTACGGTGGTCGATGTCATTTCCGCCTCCGTCAGCAGTCTGGAGGAACAGGCATGAGTGACGGAACAAAACTCCGCGTCGCGATCGTCGGCGCCACCGGCTACACCGGATCGGAGCTTGTGCGCATCCTGCATCGGCACCCCGGCACGGAGATCGTGGCCATTACTTCCGAGCGCCGCGCCGGCGAATCCTTCGCCGACGTGTTTCCCCATTTTCAGGACATCGTCGAACAGCGGCTCGTCAGCGCCGATTCGCTCACCGATTTTGCGCCGGAGCTGGTATTTCTCGCCTTGCCGCACGGCGTTTCGATGGATTTCGTCGCGAGGTACCACGACGCCCCGTTTCGCATCATCGATCTGTCCGGTGATTTTCGACTTTCCACTCCCGCGGTGTACGCCGACTGGTACGGGAAGGAACATGTGTTTCCCCACGGCTTCGACACCGCGGTATATGGACTGCCCGAACTGCATCGCGCCCGGATCCGGGATGCGCGCCTGGTAGCGAATCCGGGTTGTTACCCCACCTGCTCGATACTCGGCACGCTGCCACTGCTGGAGGCGGAGATGATCGATCCCGGCCAGATCATCATCGATGCGAAATCCGGTACCACCGGTGCCGGCGTGACCCCGAAGGAAGCGACGCACTATTCCAATGTCAGCGACAACTTTCGCGCGTATGGATTGAAATCCCACCGCCACACCGTGGAGATAGAAGAGCAGCTAATCGCCCGCGGTGCCGGCGCGCGCGCCGTACAGTTTACCCCGCATCTGCTGCCGGTGGATCGCGGCATTCTCGCAACCATTTACACGAGGCCCAGTCGGGAGGTGACGGAAGAGGAAGTACGCGAGGCCTACGCCACCCGATACGCGAACGAGCCGTTCGTCCG
>JAGTUZ010000014.1 GCA_018224415.1 Bacteroidota bacterium
GTGGTCGTGGTCGACTACGACATCCAGGCGACACTCGACAGGGGACGCCGCCTGATCGACTGGCTCCGCGAAAGGATCAGCGGACGCGCATCCGCGCTGAACGAGGCCTATCGCACACAGCGCGACGAGGCCGCCGAGCAGCCCACGGATGAAGGCATGCCGCCTGCTGGAGGATCGGAAGTCCAGGACGCAGGGAAGAAATCACGTCGCAGCAAAACCGGCGAGACTCCTCCGACTGTTGCCCCGATGCCGATGGCACCACCGCCGCCGCTCCAGGTTTCCATCTCCCGCCAGAAGGAGGAAGAAGCTTCTTGGATGCATCCCCCGGTCGCCGGTACGGAGAGGAGTGTCGACGCGGAGGGACCGACACCGCGATCGAACGGCACCATCTCCCGGGACTCGATCGAAGGGCTCGGTACGGCGTTTCCCGTGGATCCGCCTGCTGGTACAAAGGAGAGCGGAACCGATAGCGCCGCCACTGCGCGCGACGCCACGAAACGCGGCGTCGCCGGTGGGAACACGCGTGCGGCAGACGAGACGTCATCGCCACTGTCAGACGTTGTGGCAAACGAACACGAACGCAAGGCCGTTCAGGCCGCGGTGGCGCGCAAGGTGATGGAATCCGACAGTGCGGCGGATGCAGACGCGCTGAACAAGGAACTCGCGGAGACCCCGATCCGATATCAGTTTCCGCCTGCGGATCTTCTCGACCGGCAGGTGAGCACGAACTCGGTTTCCGATGCCGAATTGCGGGTCAAGGCTGCGCAGGTAAAAGAAAAGCTGTCCGTATTCGGTATTGGCATCGAGAGCATTTCGGTGACACCGGGTCCCGTCGTGACGTTGTTCGAACTCGTTCCCGACTCAAGCGTGAAGATCAGCAAGATCACCTCGCTTTCCGACGATCTGGCCCTGGCGCTTGCCGCACGTGGTATCCGCATTATTGCACCGATTCCCGGAAAGAGTGCCGTGGGCATCGAGATCCCGAACAACGCACCGGAACTGGTCAGCTTCCGCAGCGTGGTGACTGCGCCGGAATTCGCGAAATCGAAACATCGGCTGACGCTGGGGCTCGGCAAGTCCATCACCGGCGAAGTCGTCTGCGACGATCTGGCGCGCATGCCGCATCTGTTGATCGCGGGTGCCACCGGATCCGGAAAGAGCGTGGGCATCAACGTGATGATCACGAGTCTCCTGTACAAGATGAAGCCGCAGCAGGTCAAGTTCGTGATGATCGATCCGAAGAAGATCGAACTCGCGCAGTATCGCGGGCTCAACCGGCATTTTCTCGCCACCTGTCCCGACGTCGATGAGGACATTATCACCGATCCGGCCAACGCGGTCATCGTGCTCAAGAGTCTCGAGCTCGAAATGGACATGCGGTACACGAAGCTGGCGAAAGCCGGCGTGCGTCATGTAGACGATTACAACGCGAAGGTTGAGGCGGGTCAGTTGCGCGACAGCGAAGTGATCAAGCATTACCAATTGCCGTATATCGTTGTCATCATCGACGAGCTGGCCGACCTTATGATCACGGCGGCGCGAGAGGTGGAGGAACCGATCGCGCGTCTGGCCCAGTTGGCACGTGCCGTGGGCATCCATCTCGTCGTGGCGACGCAGCGCCCGTCGGTGGACGTGATCACCGGTGTGATCAAGGCGAATTTCCCCGCGCGCATCGCCTACCAGGTGGCGAGTCGTATCGACAGTCGCACCGTGCTCGACGGGACCGGGGCCGACCAGCTGTTGGGCAACGGAGATATGCTGTTCCTGCCTGGCGGGCAGCCAAAGCCCGTGCGCATACAGAATGCCTATCTGTCGACCGCCGAGGTAGAGCGGGTGGTGGAGTTCATCGCCGATCAGCGTGGGTACCAGAGGCCGTATACGTTGCCCTCGGTGCGCACGCAGCAGAAGGCACGGTCGCGCGAGGACGAGATCGGCACTGATGATCTTCTCTACGAAGCCGCGAGACTGATCGTGCGGCATCAGCAGGGGTCGGTGTCATTATTGCAGCGGCGATTGAAAATCGGGTACTCGCGTGCCGCGCGCATCGTCGACCAGCTCGAGATGGCGGGCATTGTCGGGCCGTACGACGGGAGCAAAGCCCGACAGGTCATGGTAGAAGACGAGGATCATCTCGAAGATATTCTGCAAACGCTGTAAGGAGTTCTCATGAAAACGCTCTCGATCCTCATATTTGCCGCAATCGTCCCCTTGTTCGTTGCTTGGGCCATCGACGCCCGGAAGATCATCGAAAACGTACAGGAGCGGTACGAAGACATGACCGACGCAACGATCACGTTCTCCCAAAGTGTACGTTTCAAGGTTTCCAAGGCCGAGCAGACTGTCAAAGGGACGCTGCAATTCAAGAAACCCAACATGTACCGCATCGAGACCGAGGAGCGGACCGTGGTAACAGACGGAAAGACGTCATGGTCCTGGAGTCCCCGCAACCGTCAGGTGGTCATCGATAACTATAAAGAAGAGACGCATTCCCTGTCGCCGGAGCAGCTCCTGCTTTCCTATCCCAAAGACTACATTTCGACGTACATCGGCGAGGAAAAGCTGTCGGGACAGAGTTCTTACGTTCTGAAGCTCACTCCCAAGGAAGAGGGGAGTTTCGCCACGGCGATGAAAATCTGGGTCGCCAAGGACTGGCTGATCCGGAAGGTGGAAATCACGGACGTGAACGGTGCCGTGACGACCTATGTCATCGAAAAAATCGGCATTGACCAGAAATTGGCCGATTCCGGCTTCAATTTCCAGGTTCCGGACAAGGCCGAAATCATTGATCTGCGGTAACCCGCAGGGATGCCCCGCAGGGACAGCCCGAAAGGGTGGTTCGCAAGGGTAATCCGCAGCCGACGGTCGCAACAAAACCGTCACGATATTGCCAGCAGGCAGTCATTTGCAGCTTCAACGTCTGTCATATATTTGACACCTCGGACTTGAAGCGCCGTAAGTTGTTGCCCTGCAGTGTTTTTTGTTTTGGCAGGATATTTGCTCATTAGGAGCAGGTTGAGCTTGCGTCCGTATCTGTGCGATCAGGACATCGAACGGGACGCAGCAAAGTGAGAACCGGGTGAAAACCGGTTGATTTGCAGCAGCGAAACAGGTATCTTACCGACTTCGCAATTTCGCAACGCAGACAAGAATCGATACAGAATAGATCTCTTTATCACTTACAATAAAATGAATCGGAGGTTCAAGGAACGAAAAGGAATCAAGAAATCACCAGACCAAACCACCAGGTTAATCGCGTCAACCCGTCTACCCCGACCACAACATCAATTCACTAGGAGAATTTTCAGAATGAAGAAAACCCTAACTTTTCTGTCCGTCTGGGCCTTCGTGCTGCTCTTCGGTTTCAGCGCGAACGCACAGATCCGTACAGTGACGGGCGACTTCTTCAACATCGTGCGCACCATCGAGCAGACAGCTGACTCCGTGACATTTATCGCGGATACGCTGACGTTTGCCGATAGCGGTGGCGGTGTGGGCAACTTTAACAACAACGATTCCGTTGCTGTTTTCTTTGTCCAGAACCGCTTCAAGGTGGTCAACAGCATGCTTACGCAGACGCTGTTCGACTACATCCGTGTGCGCATTGCGTCGACCAGCCAGAACCCCGTAGGTCCGGCGATGACACTTGCCCATCAGGGCTACAATGGCGTCATCACGAACACGGCTCTGCCGCCTCAGAACGAGGCTGCCAATGCTGGTCGCGACCTGGGCATCCGCCCGGTCTATCGCCCTGTTGCAGATATTGCTTCGTCAAGTCCTTTCAATAGCGATCCGAGTGCGATCCGCCAGTTCCTTACCTTCCAGGTGCGGAACCCGACGGCAGGAGCGGACGTCATTCAGATGCGCAACATCTTTTTCAAACCGAACATCAATAACCTGACTGGTCTGGCCGTTCCCCCGGACACGACCAAGGACACGCTTCGTGCGTATCTGCTGGACGGCAGCAGCGGCAATCCGCTGGCCTACGGCACTGTCATTCCGAGTGGACAGTTCTCTGGTGGTACTGACCTCGCGATCGTTCGACTGCTTCCGGGTACGACCCGCCTCCTCGTGTGGGTTGCTGACTCCGCTCAAGCCGTCGATGCTGGTGAATATATTGGTTCCTTTGGTGATTACTCCCGCGGTCGTTACTTCCTCGGTGACGATGGCCTTCCCTACGATGGCACGAACGTGGCACACACGTCGTTCCGTCCGGGTGCCACTCGTACCTTTGGTATGACCACCGTGCAGAACCCCGATTTCGGTTTGATGGTCGACGGATTGCCGCCCGAGCGCAACCCGCTTCGTCTGACGAACCTCTATCAGGCCCTTGCTCCCGCCGCATATACTGAAGCCGGCTGGTATGCAGGTGTCAATCCCAACCCCGTCAACGGCCTCATTCCGCCTTACCGCGCGCTTGATGCCAACGTTGCAGCCAATCCGTACCAGCCCGGTCTGGTCTCCTCTGCGGTCGATACCCTGCGCTTCCTCGATGCGTACGGCAACCGCACCTGGGACCGCATGACCCAGCCGGCACTGAAAGCGATTGCATACACGATCAACGACATCACTCCGGAAGATCGCACTCTCTATCTGAAGGGCGTGAGCAAGGCTGAGGATACCCTCCGCCAGTTCGGTCAGATCGTGTACCGTCGCCTCGCCTACACCCACGCCGATGTCGGTGTCAATCCGGGTGGTGTCGAGGATTCCGTGCGTATCTACGCGTACGCCGATGTGCAGTACGTCGATGGCGCCAACATCCCGCGCACCTTCGCCGCGGTGGGTGACACCTCCGGTGGTTTCCCGCGCGTTTATGCCGCAGGTTTCCTGAACGGTGCGTATCGCGCCGACGAAGCCCTCGTTGACGGCGGTGCCCGTGTCAATGGTCCGCTCTGGTATCCGGACGGCTATGTGACCAACCCGATGGGTTATCGCATGCCGGTCGATCCGCTCGGCGTCAATTCCCTCCCCAACACTGGCAGCAAGATTGTTGTGCGCCCGAACATTCCGCGCGCCATCGATATCAATCCGACCGACCAGTGGAAGGGTTCGGCAGACAACAATTACCTTCGCCTTGACATTGTCGAGACCGACGGTTTCGGAAACACCGTGGACGACAACGAACGCTTCAAGTTCGAGCTTTCGCCCTTCGGTCATCTGACAAACGGATTGAAGTATCGTCTCAACGGTATCTTCGATTCGCTGGTCAATCCGATTTCGCCGATCGTCGTTACCGGTGGAAACATCGACTCCGGTCGCGTCTTTGTTGGTACGTCCAACATCGGTCGCAACAACCGCGTGTTCCGTGCCGCTTCCGGTAGCAACAATGTCGGTCCGTACCGCATCCGCGTTCGCAGTTCCTATGCGTTCAACGATCGTGGTAATGATGTCAACGATCCCAACAAGCTTGATCTGAACCCGGGTGCGGGTTTCTCGCACGTCAACTTCATTCCCGACGGTTCGCCGAACAACAACTTCGGCATCTGGTTCGGTCCGGGCACTGGCTACAACGCCAAGCTTGGAAATAGATTGGGTCAGACCACGGCCATGGATTCCACGGACGTGATTTGGGACGGTTCGAACTGGACTTACATCTCTGGCCGTCAGCCGCGCGTTGAGTGCATCGTCGGCCGTGGTGAGGCGTTTGTTGTTGGTCGCGTTGGTAACTACACCAACCCGATTTTCAACAATCTGTACGTCCGTATCACCGATATCTTCGGCAACCCGATGGATATCGCGCCGTACTTCTACCCAAACACCAACAAGGTGTTTGTGGAGCTTCCCGACAACAAGCTTTACTATCCGTCCGTTTCCGGTGCGAAGCGTTTCTACGCTTCCGTCTCCGCGAACATCGCTTACAGCGGCGCGGGTGGTATCGATAACCCCGAGAACGTTGTTGATCCGAACACGGGCCAGCTTCTCGAGGCGTATCTCGTCAATGTCCCTGCCGGCACCACACTGCCGGGCATTGCGGGTGACATCGCGACATACACCGATTACAATGCCGTGCGCTTCTTCCTGCGCGCGCCGCAGAACGTCACCAAGCTGAGCCTGGCCGGTACGGACGTTGTCCGTCTCCGCGCGATCCTCATTATCAGCACCATTCCTGGTGTGGGTGATTTCTCGATCCAGTCCACGATGTGCGAAGTCAGCGTCATTCCTGACGTTGCGTCGACCGTCGAGATATTCAAGTCAACCGGCAAGCCGGCTGGCGCGACCGTGCCTCTTGGCAACTGGGGTCCGGGAACTGTGGCCGATCGCTCGGCTGATCTCTTCCCGACCGGTACCCCGCAGAACGCTGCCGAATCGCAGGAGTTCTACAAGGGTTACTTCTTCCGTTCGACGGGTGCGAATGTTCCTCCCTCGACGGCTTCCGACTTCCCGACCGTGTTCGAGCCCATGGGTTATTCCGATCAGGGTATCGGCAGCTTCCAGGCGAGCGAAGTTTCGCTCGACTACGATGCGACCGCCCCGATCCCGATGGATACCGTCGTGGTTTCCGAGCACACCAAGCAGGTGCGTGTGATCGCGCGTCTCCTCGACCGCTTCCAGAACCCGGTTGGCGGCCGTCTCGTCAAGTTCTTTGTCGAGAGTGAGACCGTTCCTGTCACACCGCCCAAGACCCGGCCCCAGAACACGACGCAGCGCGGCGGTTTTGGTGAGTTCGGTCAGTCTTATGTCACCGACGATACCCTGAAGCGTACCACCATCGGTGATACCGCCCAGGCTGGCTGGGTCAGCGTGTACTTCCTTTCGGGTCGCGTTGGCTGGCAGAGCGTGCGTATTGCGATGACCCCCGATACTCTGGCGTACGACATCATGCCGAACCTAGGCCGCAACCTGGGTGAAGGTACCGTCGTTGGTCCGAGCAAGCGTGGTTTCGCCCCGCGCGTGATCATCCCGATCTATCAGAAGTCCGACACCACGGTTCGCGTGGAGCTCTTCCCGTACACTGCTGCGGCGACCTCCCCGATTCCGCTTCCTGTCGACCTTGTGAAACTGCAGGTCCTCGAGCATCACTCGGTGTATATCGACGCTGGTGCCACGATCGGGCAGATCAACTCCTATGCGCCCAAGTTCTTTGCGTACTCGGCCAACCCGCTCGCGCAGGAAGACCGTGCCACGCATTTCAACAGGGTTGCGAACACCAACATCCGCCCGTACATCGTCGACACGCTCGGCATGACGAATGCGGATCCGATGGACGTCAACTCGATCACCGCTGGCCGTACCGTGACGATTCTCGCCCGCGAGTACGATCGCTTCAGCAACCTCGTTGACAACTTCAGCGAAGCAGAAGACACTGCCCGCGTGCGTTTCCGCATGTGGGGTGAAAACTGGGGCTCCGCACCTGCGCCGTACAGCGGTGCCGGTACGATTGCACCTGCCCAGAACTGGACTCGCGACGAGTTCGGTCCGATGCGCAAGGCCCGCTACCGTCATACCAAGGTCGGTAACCTTGTTGCTGGTCTTCACATCAACCAGACCGCATTCTTTGTCGCTCTCGAGTACCCGACGCCCAAGCTCGCGAACGCGGCGGTGTTCTTTGAAGCCACTGCCTCGGGCGTGCTCCCGGGTCCGGGCCCTGTGAACATCCATCGCGACACGGTCAAGATCGTTTCGATCTTGAAAGCCCCGACCCGCTTCGACGTTCTCCGTGCAGGTCAGGATTACGCGGCTCTCGGTCCTGGTGTCGGTCCTGTCGGCCAGTTTGAGCTCGACGGTCCGCCCGAACTGCGTACCTTCAAGTTCCCGCCGGTGATCAACATCGCCCTCCCGCCGGGTTCCGACATCAACCAGCACAGTCTCACCGATCAGGGTGTGGATAACATCCTCATCTCGCAGGTGTACAAGCGCAACGTCAGTCCGATTCCGGTCGGCAAGTACGAAGTAGTGAACGAAGACAACGTGCCCCTCGACAAGGACGGCGATCCGCTGTTCAACCCCGATGGCACCTTCAACGAAGATTTCGAGCGTGATCCGTACTCCGGTCTCCCGGTGTTTGTGAAGCTCGATGCCTATAACAACCTCAACCCGCAGACCTCGCCCAACGATCGTTACAACGACCTGAACAACGATGGCAACAAGTACACTGTGCCTCCTGGTGCCCGTCGTGACGGAACGATCTTCGACATCACCATCGCTGGTGGTGGTGATGGTATCGGTACGAGCGGTGTCGGCCAGAACTGGGATCCGGCGCTTGCGGCCAAGGACGATCGTCGTCCTGTGCTGATGCGCGTGACCCCGATCTGGGAAAACGATCCGCCGACCGGTGGCAACCCGTACATCGTCCCGGGCCAGACCCGCGAGTACGGTCGTCTGTATGCTGACTCTGTCTATACCTACGTTGGTACGCTCTCCTCACTGAAGGCGGCCGCCACGCGCGCCGAATTCATGGGTACCCGCACCGACCTCGGCAACCCCGGCTTCTACAAGCCGACGGGCGAAGGCGATCGCATCACCCGCATGGGTGTTGGTCGCTGGGAGCCGAGTGACTACTTCCGCGCCGGTCTGCCGCACCGCGGTAACCCGCTGCCCGCTATCCAGTCGTTCCGCACCCGCTTCGCGGTCGGATTGGTCGGTGGTAGCGACGCTCAGGGTAACGTGTTCGGCGACTTCAACCGTCGCGTCGCCCTTCTTGGCAACGCCTTCGGTCGTGAAGTGTCCGTCGCTGGCAACCTCGCACTGACCTTCGCGCCTGGTGCCTTCCTCCGCATCATCGACTCGACTGCGGAGCAGGTCATCGACATGCGCGTCATCGCTCCTGACCTGATGGATATGGCCGGCAACGTCGTTGACGATACGCTGAGCTACGATCAGGCCAAGGCAACGATCGTGCGCCGCGTGAATCGTCTCGATCCGTTCAACCCGCTGTTCCACCTTGATGACACGTACTTCGACATCAACGTGACGGACATCCAGGGTCCGAACATGACGGTCAACCGTATCACCGAGCTTCCGATTCAGCGTACCAACCGTGCGACCCATGGTCTCATGGCTGCCGCTGTCCGCCAGTTCTTTGGCACGGCCCGTTCCAACCGCCTGCGTCACACCTTCGTGGTTGTGCCGTATCGCATTGCCTTTACGTCCATCTTCCCGAGCAGCTACGACATCACTGCCAACACGTTTGACAAGTCGACGCTGCCCGTTGGTATCCTTCCGATTCAGGCCGACATCGATACGCTGCCTCGCGTCAGCCCGATGTTCTACCCGGATCCGTATGGTACCCCGATCAACCAGTTCGAGATCTTCTCGCGCATCTATGGCCAGATTCGCCATGGAGCAACCGCAGACCAGATCCCGAACAACGCCAATACGCCGTACGCACGTCCCGACACCATCTTCCGCGATCAGTGGTACACCTACGCTGTCACTCCGTATGACCGCTATGGCAACCTCAACATGCGCGATTCGATGTATGTCAACCTTGGTACGCGTCACACGACGTGGGAATTCACCAACCTCAACGCCATGGGCGCTTCCGGCAATCTCGAGATCGCTGGTGGTGGCCGCTACTTCCAGGCGAAGCCCGTTGGATTCCCGATGAACGACCAGCTCCGTCAGGATTCTCTTATCCTGTACAACCTGTCGCTCGTTCTTGCGGGCAACCGCAACGACTTCCTCGGCATGAAGCCTGACGACAAGCGTCTCGCCGATGCCGTCGGTGACCGTGCTGGAAACCTCATACGCGACGGTCTCCTCCCGGCGAACGCAATTGCGATCCGCCCGGTGAGCATCAAGATGCCGTACGCTCCGGCTCCGTTCACCCTCAGCACCCCGGCTCTGGGCAATACCTCACTGTTCCGCATGGATCACACGGGTAACTGCCTCGACACCGCCGGTGTGCCGTACGACGGCCTGACCAAGGACTTCCTGCGCCTGCAGTGGCAGCCCGCGGTCTGGACAGGTACCAACGGTACTCAGAACAACCCCAACGACACCATTCGTTACGAGTGGTACGCGATCATCGATAGCGTCGGTGGCACGAGCAACTCTCTGACCGTCAGCGTCCTCTCGGACAACAACGGCAAGAGCCCGACCCTCACGCTCAGCGGTGATCAGGTCCGCGAGCTTCTGTTCCGCCCGAACATGCTTCCGCAGCCGAACCAGGATTCCCTGGTGATGCGCGTCAAGTGGTTCGTCCGCGCGTTCAGCAAGATCGCCGGTCTTGAGACCTACTCCGACACGGCCGGTGCAACCGTCCGTAACAACCCGCTGCCGACCGAGCCGCTGGTGATCTCCATCAATCGTCTCCCGGACAACCCGCCGACGGCCGTCCAGCCGCCGGATAACGGTACCGAGTTCGTTGATGGCACCACGCCTCTTGACGTGCTGTGGAGCGCTGCCGATGATATCAACAACCGTAAGGGTTCGCTGATCGGTGGCTTCAAGATCTACAATCCCGCAACCCGTACCTGGGAAGATGATCCCACCCGTACGATCGATACCCTCAGTTACATGTGGGTCGGTCGCGTGGTGTCCACCTTCCCGGCCGGCAAGGGTGCCCCCATTGGTTCCGTGATCGTCGTCGACGCCGGTACCTCCACTGGTATCCAGATCCCGACCTCCGACCTCGATGCCCTGTTCGGCGGATTCTCGTCCGATCCGACCAGCTCGAGTGCGGATTCCGTCAAGATCGAGTGGTTTGTCTACACCAAGGACTTCAACGTCAACGACGATCTGCCATTGGAGCAGGTTGAGTTCCCGTTTGTCCCGGGTGTCTACACCAATCCTGACGACGCTCTCAATGGCGACACGAGTCGCTGGAGCCCGACAAGTTGCCAGCCGCACTGGATTGTCAGCGGTCCGTTCCGTCTTGCGCTTACCAAGCTCAAGGGCGGCGGCGTTGAGATCACTCCGATGGCCGGCGATCCTGACATCAATGCCCTCGTTGGCGAGCAGGTCTGCTTCACGCTGACCGCGCGCGACGAGAACGGTAACATCATTCGCGACTGGGACAGCCCGGACAAGAATAGCCCGGCGACCACCCTCACGCTCAACGGTTCGACCGCCAACACGGATACGAGCCAGGCAAGCTGGAATAGTGATCCTGACGGCTACACTTGGGCCCTCATCACGCAGGATGGTACCGTGCTGACCTCCGTTGGTCCCAACGAATGGTCGATTCCCGCATCTGCCTTCAAGGACGGTATCGCCATCGTGTGCCTCGTCCATACCAAGGCCGAGAAGGGCGTGACTATCGTAGTGACTCCGACCGTGGCGAACCTCAACCAGACGTCCGCGACGATGAACTTCGGTACCGACGCAATCACCAACTACCTCGTCGAAATTACCAGCGCGACTGGCAATCCTGACGAAGTGTATCTCCTCCGTCGTTACGAACTCATAGTGTCGCCGCGTGACCGTTATCTGAACGTCGTTGACGACGTGACGATCCGCACGCGCTTCACCGCCCGCTTCCCGGGTGAGTTCGATCAGAACGAGCCTAGTCTCTCGGCCATCTGGGCCGGTGAGGTGTTTATCAAGGGCACGACGAACTTCTTCCTCGCGTCCCGACTGACCCGCACCGATGCACAGCCTATGGAGCGTCAGTGGGTCGAAGCCTACTCCTCCGTCGATAATACGGTCTTTGGCCGCACGAGTCCTTACCAGATTCTGGACCATGCCCCGAATCAGTTTGCTCTGCAGACGCCGGTGGACAACACCGAGCTGAAGCTGATGAAGGCGGCTGACCAGGAGCAGTTCACCTGGGTCAAGGCCACGCCGCAGGATCCGTACACAAACATCCAGATCTCCCGCTTTGATCCCGCGACCTTCACCGACGAAGTTCGTTACAAGATCCGCTTCCTTGATTTCGTGAGCCTCACTCGCGCCGTTGAGTTCGCTTCGGACAACAACGGAAAGGATGCGACCTTCACGAGCAACCACGGACAGCTCGCTGGTATCATCGACCAGATCTCTGGTATCCCGACAACGAAGTCCCAGGAAATTATCTGGTACGTCGAGGCGACCGACGGTCTCTATGTGACCGAATCGACGCCACCGAATGCCGACAATCGTCCTGGCTTCAAGCTGATCCTGACGAAGGATGGTATCCTTGGTATCGGCGACGCCGCTCCGGCAGCGTTTGCCCTGAGCCAGAACTATCCGAATCCGTTCAACCCGTCGACCATGATCAGTTACTCGCTGCCGAAGTCCACCCAGGTTTCCGTGGTCGTCTACGACCTCCTCGGCAACAAGGTGAAGACGCTCGTCAACGAGGCCACTGATGCTGGTTCGTACGAAGTTGTCTGGAACGCCACCAACGATCTCGGTGTGCAGGTGCCCTCGGGCAACTACATCCTGAAGATGGTTGCCGGCGACTTCACGCAGACTCGCAAGATGACCCTGCTGAAGTAATCGGTTAGGAGAGGATACTCTCCGAACGACAGTGCGTCCCGCCCGAAAGGGCGGGACGCCTTTTTTTTTCCCGTTACTCTCGTATATTTCGTGACATGATCCGTACCGACGTATACACCGACGCCGCCCAACTCTCATCAGCTCTTATCGATATTCCTTCCATTACCGGACAGGAACGTGCGGTGCTCGAGTTCCTCGAGACATGGCTGAAGGGAATCGGGCTGCCTACGCAGCGCGAGCACGTAGAAGAAGATCGATGGAATCTATATGCCGGTTGGGATGAGGATGCCTGGAATGGTGTCGGACAAGCGGATGTGCTTTTCTGTACACATGTCGATACCGTTCCTCCGTTCATCCCTGCCTCGCGCAACGGCGATGTTCTTTCGGGTCGCGGTGCCTGTGATACCAAAGGGATCATGGCAGCCATGCTTCTCGCCGGAAGACAGCTTCTGCAGGAAGGATACAACCCCGCCTTTCTCTTCGTTGTCGGTGAGGAAACAGACAGCAGCGGCGCAAAAAAAGCCATGACGACGGGAAGAACAGCACGCTCTGTCATCGTTGGAGAACCGACGGACAACATGCTCGCCACCGGACACAAGGGTGTTCTGAGCTACACACTCGAAACCCACGGTGTCGCCGTGCACAGCGCCTATCCAGAGCGAGGATCATCGGCTGTGCATCTCCTTCTCGACGTTCTTCAAGAGATCCGTCTTGCGGACTGGGGAAGCAATCCCTTGCTCGGCAAGGCAACAACCAACATCGGCCTGATTGACGGCGGCATTGCAATGAACACCACGGCCCCTTCTGCCCGCGCTACGGTGATGCATCGCATTGTCGATGATCCGGCATCGCGCGAGGAACAACTCCGGCACATCGTCGATGGAAGGGCCGGCATCACCTTCCACTCGAAATCATATCCTCAAATCCTGCATACTGTCGAAGGGCTGCAATCGAAACCGGTATCCTTCGGCACGGATATCCCGTATCTGCGGGCGATGGGTCCCTGCCTGCTGTTCGGACCGGGTTCCGTGTTTGACGCCCACACTGCAGATGAAAAAATCCTGATACCGGACATATATCAGGCAATACAGTCTTACATTCACCTATACCACGCGCTGAGGCTTCGATGAAAGAAAAACCGAAAATCGCGCTTATCGGGTACGGCCGCATGGGTATGGAGCTGCATCGAACGATAGAGGAGCGCGGCTGGCCCGCGCCGCTGATTGTCGACCCGATGACGGAACCCGGATATGAGAGCATCGACGATCTCATTGGCCGTGGCGCACAGGTCTGTATCGAATTCACCACGCCCGGACAGGCGGCACGGAACATCATTTCCTGCGTGCAATCCGGTCTGCCGGTGGTGAGCGGAACAACGGGCTGGGAAGAGGATCGAGAGGCTGTGCAGCGCGCCGTCGAGAAGGCACAGGGGGCCTGCATCCATGCAAACAATTTCTCCATCGGAGTTTATCTTTTCAGGAGAATTGCGACGTTCGCGGCATCCCTTCTTGATGGATTCCCTGCATATGATTACGCCCTGCATGAAATCCACCACACGGGCAAAATAGACGCTCCGAGCGGTACTGCGCTGACGCTTGCAGCACAGATGCTTGCGGGCTCACATAGGAAATCATCCATAGAAACCAAGCTTCCGGACGGGGCTGTCGACCCCGCATCGCTCTATGTCACATCGACGCGCGTCGGATCGGTCATCGGCGAGCATCGACTGCTGATTGACAGCGAAGCCGACGGCATGGAAATCAGCCACCACGCGAAGGGTCGGAGAGGATTCGCGGAGGGGGCATTGCTCGCCGCCCAATGGATCTACGACAAAAAAGGTATGTATACCCTGGAGGATATGATCGATGACATTACCGAAGATTAGGGGCGTCGGAACAGCGCTTGTCACTCCGTTTACCGCTGATGGTGCGGTGGATCTCGTCGCGGTGCGCCGTCTCGCCATACGACAGATCGAGAGCGGCATCGATATGCTTGTTCCCTGTGGCACAACAGGAGAAGCTGTCACCGTCGACGAAAACGAATACCGACAGATTCTCGAGACGGTGGTCGAGGCGGCAGCGGGCCGGGTCCCCGTGATCGCCGGCGCCGGATCAAACGCAACAGCGGCCGCAATCCGCACCGCGCAGATTGCCGTATCGTGCGGGGTTGATGGTGTGCTGATCGTTGGTCCCTACTACAACAAGCCGACGCAGGAGGGGTATTATCAGCATTTCATGGCCGTCGCCGACGCAGTGGAATGTGGCGTCGTGCTGTATAACGTCCCCGGCAGGACTGGCGGGAACATCACGGCCGAAACGCAGCTCCGCATCGCCGAACACGGGCGCGTCATCGCAACGAAAGAGGCCAGCGCAAACTTCTCGCAGATATATGATATTCTGAGAGGAAGGCCTGAAGGGTTCGCAGTACTGTCAGGTGACGACGATCTCGTGCTCGCACAAATCGCCATCGGAATGGATGGGATCATCTCCGTTGCAGCGAACGAGGTACCGGATGCGTTCTCCCGAATGGTTCACCTTGCCCAGGAAGGTGATTTTCCCGCTGCGATGGAAGTGTTTTACATGCTGGTTGACCTGCTCCGTGGAAATTTTATCGAATCGAATCCCATCCCCGTCAAGACGGCCATGGCCATGATGGGACTGATAGAAGAGCGCTTCCGGCTGCCTCTTGTTCCCATGCAGGATGCAAACCGCGAGAAACTGGAACGCATTCTCCGTACGCTCGATCTTGTGCGCTCGTGAAACAGACTCTCATCCCTCCCCGATTGCAGGAAGGGGACATCATCGGCGTCGTGTCGCCGTCGAGTCCTCCCCACGAAGAGGCCGACATCCTTCGCGGCATCGCGGCACTGTCAGCCGACGGGCATTATCTGCGCATCGGCCGGAGCGTCGGTGCGCAGGACGGGTACCTTGCGGGGAGTGACACAATGCGGGCGGGAGACCTGATGGACATGTTTGCCGACGAACGGGTGCGCGCGATTTTCGCCACCCGCGGGGGATATGGTGCCGCGCGACTACTGGGACTACTCGATTACACCGTTATCCGTCGTCACCCAAAGATCCTCGTCGGATTCAGCGATATCACCGCACTCTCGCTCGGGCTGTTCGCAAAAACCCGATTGGTGACCTTTGCGGGGCCGATGGTGGCTGCGGAGTTCGCTTCGGGTATGCTTCCCGTCACCGCCGATGCGTTGTGGCGTATGCTTCGCCGCAGGATCGGCAGGCAGAAGCTCCCTCAGTGCGAGGCGACGGAAATCATGATGGGAGGCAGCGCGGAAGGGACCTTGCTGGGAGGAAACCTGGCCGTTCTCTGCTCCCTGATCGGAACACCCTGGCTTCCCGACCTTCGTGGCGCGGTGCTGTTTCTTGAAGACGTAGGGGAATCCGTCTACCGCATCGACCGCATGCTTCTGCAGCTTCGGGAAGCGGGTATCCTCCGCGGTCTCGCGGGTCTGCTGCTAGGCGGTTTTACGGCGATCCCCGAGGTCCTTCGCGACCGGGAGCTGCCGGAAGTACTGAGGGAATACTTCCTCCCACTGAATATCCCCGTCCTGACGGGAATCCCCTTTGGTCATTTTCCGGAAAAGATCACGCTCCCGCTCGGAAGCCGTGTACGCATTGACACGCAACGGCACAGTGTCACGGTGCTTGAAGCCGTGGTGTCCTGACACCGGCCGATACTCCCACCTTCCCTCTATCTCACTCCGACACGTTCTTCCTGCGTTTCCAGGCGATGTTTACCAGGACGCAAAGGAGGATGAACAGTCCGACCATCAATCCGCGGGCGCCCCAGATGTAGGGGACGTTGGCGGGATCGACAGGACCTCCTCCCGGCGTTTTGTTCAGCATGAGAATGTCGAAGGCGTCCTGGTAGAACCAGACGCCCATAATGACGAGCAGGTACAGGGGGGTGACGTACTTGATCACATACTTGAAAAAGACCGGGATGCGGATGTCGGCGCCGCTGTTGATTTCCTCCCATGCGCGGTCGATGTTGAACACCCAGGCAAACAGAATGATTTCTATCGTGGCGAAGACTACCAGGCCGAAGGTGCCGGACCAATAATCCATTTCATCGAGGAAGCCGTTTCCAAGGAAAAAGACCACCGGCTGCACGCAGATAATGACCAGCGTCGCGAGGACGAGAACCGCGCGTCGATGTGTCATGCCAAACTGCTGTTTGAGGAAGGAAACCACGGGTTGTCCCATCGCCACCGATGAAGTGATGCCCGCGAAAAAGAGCAGGAGGAACCAGAGGGCACCGAAGACCTGTCCGAGAGGGATCTTGCCGAAGATCACGGGCATGGAGACAAAGCCGAGGTTGAACGCGCCGCCCGAGGCGATTTCCTTGGTCAGGTCGAGGCCGAAGAACGCGACCGCAACCGGAATGGCGATGCTGCCACCGAGGATGACTTCTGTGAATTCGTTGGTTGCGGCGGTTGTCAGTCCGCTGAGGGCGATGTCGTCTTTCGGCCGCAGATAGCTCGCGTACGCATGGATGGTTCCCATGCCGACGCTGAGGGTGAAAAAGATCTGTCCCGCAGCGGCGATCCACACACTGGCCTTTCCGAGTTCGTCGAAATTGGGGTTCCAGATGTAGGCCAGTCCATTGAGTACTGAATTTTCCGGCTGGGCGGGATCGGGTGTCCCGAGGGTCAACACTCTGATAAGCAGGATGACGGCGAAAATGAACAGCAGCGGCATGGCGAATTTCGCCAGTTTCTCGATGCCCGCGGACAGGCCTTTCCACAGGACATAAAAGTTGATCGCAAAGGTGACCAGCATGAGACCGTAGGCTGTCCAGATGCCATTGAAATGTTCGCCGGCCTCGAGTCCCTGGTAGCTTGACAGGAGGCCCCCCATGGCCTGCAGCGAATCGTCTCCGTGATAGAGGCCGATCATGCTGAAGATCGAATAGCCGAGAGTCCAGGACTCGATATACGTGTAGTAGATCAGGATGACCATGGAGATGAGCAGGCCCATCACTCCGAGATATTTTGCGACCGGGTGTTTCCAGAGGACATCGAACATGCCGGGGGCGCTGCCATGTCCGTATTTCCCGCCGTGCCTGCCGATGCCCCATTCCACCCACATGAGTGGGATGCCCAGGAGAAGAAACGCGATGAAATAAGGGATCATGAAGGCGCCGCCGCCGTTGGAAGCCGCCTGCACCGGGAAACGAAGGAAATTTCCCAGTCCGATTGCATTGCCGGCCACAGCGAGAATCAATCCGAAGCGCGAACCCCATTGTTCCTGTTGCTCAGCCATAACCTGCCCGTGATCGGTGATGATGCCGTGCCGTCTGTCCGCCGGGAATGGCGTCAGTCGAAATCGTCATGGTAAAAAAAGAAACTAAAAAAACCATGGCAGTTATCCAATCGGGTCGGGCAACTTCGAGATCATTTTACCGTACCGTGGAAACGATACGTCACGATACAATGTTCTAAATTTACGTCTTCCACTTTTCCACAGACGGGGATCGCCCGCGGGATGCGTCTGACGACTGCCGCCAGCGGCACGATAAGAATCCACACCAATTTTCATGTGACGAATGACACACACACGTTTTCTGCTGATGATTCTCCTGACCGGATTCCTCGCCGGGCACGTCCCGACGGTATTCGCGGGGATGACCGGGGAGGAGCTTTCGGACAACGCGACCATCAACGGTTTCATCCGCGACAAGGAGAGCGGCGAGACCCTGGTGGGCGCAACCATCCTGATCGTCGAGACCAGGCAGGGGACCATCACCAACAAGAGCGGCTATTATGCGCTGTCGGAAATCAAGCCGGGCAAGTACACGGTGGTGTTCAGTTTTCTGGGCTACGAACGACAGGAGCTTTCGATTGACCTGAAAAAGCGCGATTCCCGACGCATCGATATTGATCTCGCGCCGCAAACGCTGCGACTCGACGAAGTGGTCGTCGAGGGGGATCGACTCGATGACAAGCGGCAGATCAGTGTCAGCCGTATCAATATTCCCATCCGGCAGATCAACAAGCTGCGAGTGGGTGGTGAGGCGGATGTGTTCCGATCCCTCCAGTACCTGCCGGGCGTGCTGGCCTCCTCGCAGATTTCCAGCGGGCTGTACATCCGCGGGGGTTCTCCAGACCAGACCCTGGTGCTGCTCGACGGTTCGGCGGTGTACAATCCGACACATTTATTCGGATTCTTTTCCACATTCAACCCCGACGCGGTGAAGGATCTCGACTTGATCAAGGGAGGGTATCCCGCCGAGTACGGAGGACGTCTGTCGGCGGTGCTGGACCTTGTGCAGAAAGATGGGAACCGCAACGAGTTCGGCGGCACCGCCTCGCTCGGTCTGATTTCCTCGCGCCTTTCGGTTGAAGGTCCGGTCGGAAACGGATCCTGGATTCTCGGCTTCCGCCGCACCTACATCGACGCACTGACAGCGCTGATCGAAACCGAGGAGGATCCTCTGCCCGATTACTACTTCTACGACATCAACGGCAAGATCTCGCAGGAATTCGGAACAAAAGACAAAGTATTCCTTTCAGGGTTCACATCGGAAGACGCGATGGAATTCGACAACCGCGCGGGGTTCAACGGCGTGATCGGCATCAGCAACCAGCTGCTGTCCTCACGTTGGACGCATCTGTTCAGCGACAATCTGTTTTTCGTCACCAACCTCAGCTACTCCCGCTACCGCAACAGCTTTTCTTCCAGCAATTCCGGGTTCGAAACAGAGGTACGCAACATCATCGAGGACTACACGCTCAAGAGCAACCTCGAGTGGTTTCCCTCTGCTGACTGGACGATCAAGAGCGGCTTCGAGGTCAACCACTACTTGCTCAACTATCTGCAGAATTTCACAGGCGACGCCGACTCGTCGTCCGCCGAGGGAGATGCCAGCGCCGTGACCAGCATCAAGGCCGCGGACTACACCGCCTCCGGGTTTCTCCAGTCGAATTACCAGTTCTCGAACCTCTTCTCGTTGCAGACAGGACTGCGGCTCAACTACTACGATCTCCGCGGGATCATGAAGGTTGATCCGCGCATCGCCGCGCGGTACCAGCTGCAGGAGTCTATTGCGCTGAAGGCGGCGTTCGGCGTGTACCATCAGTATTTCCGGCTCGCATCGCTGCCCGACTTCAGCTTCTTCGACACCTGGCTGCCGACGGATTCGACCGTCGATCCCAGTCGGGCGATCCATTATGTGCTGGGCCTCGAGACGAGTCCTTTCGACGGCCTCGACTTCAACGTTGACATCTATTACAAGGATCTTGCCCACGTGAGTGAACTGAACCAGTTCCAGACTCGGGGTGTCACCGTGCGTGACTTTTTTTACGACGGACAGGGCGAAGCGTATGGGATCGAGTTGTTCCTGCAGAAACGAAGCGGGCGATTCACCGGCTGGGTTGGGTATGCACTCGGCTGGATCGACGTTCGCTTCGACGAGCTGAACGGCGGAAGAAGCTTCCGGCCGAAGTGGGACCGCAGGCACGATTTCAAGGTCGTGGCGCAGTACCGGTTGAGTGATTCGTGGGATCTCGCCGCGACGTTCTCCTTCCAGTCGGGACAGTCATACACCGGCCAGACCTCACGGTTGGAGACGCGGCTTCCCGGCGCGGAAAGCGGGAAGGGACTCAACATTCCGGCCGAGCGCTACGGGCTGCGATTGCCGCCCTCGCACCAACTCAATTTGAATGCCAATTACCACACGACGCTGTTTGGAATGCCAGCAAATTTGATGATTGACCTGTTCAACGTGTATTCCCGCCGGGATATCTGGTTCCGATACTACGACTCGACCGGCGAAGTGACCACGGTGCAGGATATTCGTCTGCTTCCGATTCTTCCCAGTATCGCACTCGAGGTGAAATTCTGATATGAGAAACAGAAGCATCAGCCGCGGCATGTTGCGCGTTCTTGCGCTCGCCGCCTTCCCACTCCTCTTCGTTGCCTGCGAGGACCAGCCGCCGACGGACTACGTCCCGGTGCCCTTCCTGGAGGCCTATCTGATCGTCGACAAGCCGATTGAAGACGTCATTGTGGCCATCTCCCAGCCGATTACCGAGCCCTTCGATTATCGAGACATGATGACGCGCGATGCCGAAGTGGTGCTCAGCGCCAACGGTGTCGATTATCCCCTTCAGTATGTAGAGGATGACGGCATCGGAAGCTATCGTCATGCGGACACGACGTATCGCGTGCAGCCTGAAACCACCTATCGCATTCGCGTGCGCTTGGCGGACGGAACAACCATGACGGCAGAGACCACGACGCCGCAGCGCATTGAATGGATCATTCCGCCGCGGGACGTCTTGCAGTACCCACAGGACACGACGCAGTTATTCAGTCCGGATTCACTCCGCATTGCCTGGACGCCGGGCAATGTGCCGGAGTACATCATTCGCGTGACCGCGCTCGACACCCTTTCTTACGGGAACTATCTGACGCCACCGACCGAGGAAATCAACGAACGCACGAATAATCTTCCGTTCGAGGATCCGGGCGATCCGCAATTCTACACACGCATCCGCTGGGGATTCATCCAGGTTAGCCAGGCGCCCACGGTCTGGGCGGCGTTCCGCTGGTACGGGCGAAGCGAAGTCGCGATCCTGGCGCCCGACAAGGCCCTGCTCGATTGGTTCAAAGCGACGCAATGGGGTGGGCGCAGCGTGGAGTATCGTGACCAGTATAGCAACATTTCAGGAGGTCTGGGTGTGTTCGGATCCGCCTCTGTCGCGTCCAAGGAGGTGTTTCTGCTGAAAAGACAATGAGTTTCCGTCCGGGAGGAAAATAAAAAACTTCGCATTTATACGAGAAAATCTTCGCAGGTACTTGCATGTTTCCCTTTTGTACAGTTTTTTTGTATATGTAATCCACGATAGGCATCTTCCAATCGCGGTGGCCTGAACAGGCTCCGTTGTTTTATTTCTATCGCGCCACACCCGGCATTGGTGCCTCGGGGTGTTTTTTCTTGAGCCGAGTATTCTACGTTTTTCATCAAGGAGCAGTCATGTCACGACTTCTATCGATCATGGTCTTGTTCCTCCTCTTCTCCGGGGTAATCCTGGCCCAGGGGCAGGACGAACAGACACAGAGGAGGGACCAGCCCTACGACGCCGATTTCGCCAGGCCGCAGAAGCTGGGCTTCGGTGCGGCGCTTACCCTCAACCGCTTTGCCGGAGATCTGCAGGATGGATCCAATTTCCCCGGTGCGGAAACCGATTGGGGAATCGGCGGAAGCGCGCATCTTCTTTGGCGTTTCGCCGATGCCGGCGACTTCGCCACACTGCATCTTTTCGGTCGTTTCGCCTATTCCCCTGTATCCTCCTCGTTTACAGGGAAGAATTCCTTCGAATACAGCGATGGACTGACGTCCTTCCTCGCCGCATTGCAGATGCAGTTTTTCCCGGAATACGACCTGCGCCCGTACGCCTTCGCCGGCTTCGGATATCTCGCGTTCGGTGCGGAAATCACGCCGACCGGTTTTTCGAAGAACAGCACCGGCGACGGATCGGGATCCATGACGCTTCCGTTGGGCGTCGGTTTTGCCTGGACCATCTCCGAGCGTCTGGATTTCTTCGCCGAATTCATGAAGACGCTGACCTTCACGGATGAGATGGACAATTGGGTCATGGAAGAGAACGACAACTTCAACATGATTTCCTTCGGCCTCACATTCTATCTCGACGAGAAGAGCGAGGCGGTGCAGCCCGAGGCGCCCATTCCGGCGGCTCCGAAGGACACTGACAACGACGGGTTGCTCGACACTGACGAGACCTCGGTCTACAACACCGATCCCACCAACCCAGACACCGATGCCGACGGTCTGAGCGACGGAGACGAGGTCAATATTTACAAGACTGATCCGACGCTTCGCGACACGGATTACGATCGTCTGCTCGACGGCGAGGAAGTCAACACCCATCGCACCGACCCGCGGTTGAAGGACACGGACGGCGACGGTTGCTCGGACGGCGACGAGGTGCTCGATATGAACACCAACCCTCTTGAGAAGGACACCGACGGCGACGGTCTCAGTGATTGTGACGAACGCAATGTGTACAGGACCAATCCGCTGGTCAAAGACACCGACGATGACGGTGCCGACGACGGCAAGGAGGTGCGTGATGGCACGGATCCTCTCGTTGCCGACGTGCTGAAGATCGAGGAGAGTGGAGAAATCGTTCTCGAAGGCATCAACTTCGAAACGAATTCCGCCGTCATCACCGATGACTCCGAACTCATTCTTCGCCGGGCGTACAACACGCTCAGGACCAATCCGGAGTTGCGCGTCGAAGTCCAGGGCCACACCGACGACCTCGGCAGCGACGCGGCAAACCAGCGGCTGAGCGAGAGACGGGCCAATGCGGTCCGGGAGGCTATGATCCAGTCCGGCATCGATGCGAATCGCATGACCGCACGCGGTTATGGAGAGGAGCAGCCGCTCGTACCTAACGATTCACCCGAGAATATGGCGCGCAACCGTCGCATCCAGTTCCGCGTGATTCGGTAACGGAGAGTACAGGACGGCTGTCCTCGCGGGCAGCCGTCCGCTTGAACTTGAATCCAGGCAGACGTGCGGGCGCGCTCCTTGATGAGGGGCGTCAGCGATGGACGGCATGCAGACAGGGCGTTATGCCATGACTTCCACACATGCCGCGTACACCGTATGAGCTTGACGCTCCATAAATGGCGTCCGCACGTCACTTTTATTCCGTCCTTCATGACCGTCACGAACAGCGATACCGTGAATGGCGGTATGATATAGATGTTTGTTGCATCGCCTGCATCATGATGATTCACCGAGGTGGTGAAAACCCGCTGTCACGTACTGATTTCTCACAAATGGACGGGTGCCACCATGACCAAACATCGTCTGCTTCTTCTCTCCGATGATGACGCCTTGAAGCGTTCACTCCATCAAAAACTCGAAAAAAACTGGGGTCACACCGTTCGCAACGTCTCCAGTGTCGAAGAGATGCTTTCACTGTGTGGTGAGCTCCCGACCGTGCTGGTGATCGACATTGCTTCTCCCGAACGGAATCCAGCGGCACTTTTCAAGGAAATGCGGAACCTTCCGGAAACGGCCTCGCTTCTTGTCATCGGAGATGCCACGACACAGGCCGCCCTGGCGCAGTCAATGAAGCTTGGCGCCGACGACTATCTCGAAAAGCCGTTCGAGCCTCTGCGCATGGAGGCGGTGTTCCATCAACTCCTGCGTCGGCTTGATCTTGAAGTGGAGATCCTGCGAATGCGCGAGGAGATGCTCGGGCGGTTCGAGGATACAACCGTTGTTGCTGAATCACGCGAGATGCAGCTGGTGCTGCGAATGGTGGAAAAGCTCAAGGATCGCGACATCCCCGTGCTTCTGAGCGGCGAGGATGGCAGCGGGCGCGAACTGGTCGCGCGTGCCATCCATGCGCGAGGCAAGAGGAAAATGAAGCCGTACTTCATGTTTACCAGTGCGTCGGTCCCGGAGGACCTGCTCGCCGGCGAGCTGTTCGGTTACGAGAAAGGCGCGTTCCCGGGGGCGGCACAGCGCAAGGCGGGGATTTTTGAGCAGGCCGATGGTGGGACCGTCTACATCGATGAAATCGGAGATTTCGATGCGGATCTCCAGGCAAGATTGCTGCACCTGATTGAATTCAAGGAGGTGCGCACGATCGGCTCTGACAACGCAACGCGAGTGAACGTACGTATCATCGCCGGGTCGAGCCACAATCTACGGGATAGCGTGCGGAATAAGGAGTTCCGCAGCGATCTGTACTATCACCTTGCGAGCTTCCCGATCCATGTGCCCCCGCTTCGCGACAGGGGGACGGACATCATTCTTCTGGCGGAGCAGTTTCTGGAGCGGCATTCTTCGGAAGCCAACATCGCTGCCAAGGGATTCTCCCGTGAAGCGCTCGAGGCAATCTACCACTATCCGTGGCCGGGCAACGCGCAGGAACTCGACAGTGCCATCCATCGCGCGGTTTCGCTCGCGCAAGGAGACATCATCGGCTTGCAGCATCTGCCGATTGCCGTCCATCCGTTCAAGGACGCATCGATGGAACTTGAAACGGAAGGCAAGCTCTTCCACGACAACAAGATCGTGTCGCTGGACAGAATCAAGGAGCAGGCGGTCCGTCGCGCCGTGGAAATCGCGCGCGGAAACCTCGCGCATGCCTCCCGTGAGCTCGATATCAGCCGGTCGACGCTGTACAAATTGATCGAAAAGTACGGGATCTCTCTCTGAGTCCTGGTCCTGCCCTGAATCTCGCTGCTGCGTGAAGTGCGGAAAAATCCCTACCTTCACGCAGCAGCATTTTTTTCCGTGCGTCTCCAGATCATTCTGCCATATCACCACTCCGAAGAGGACCTCGAGCGTGCCGTGCACCGGCAGCTCGGTACCGCGGCACCCTTCCGCATCCTCAAGCGCAGCGTCGATGCCCGACAGCATCGGTACATCCGCGTCCAGTACTCGCTCACCACCGACATGAACGACCCTGCGGACGAGATCCTGAAGGGCGTGGCGTCGCAGCGGGCGGCATTGACGGAAGCCCGTGCGCGAGCGCTTCGTCCGGTTGTTGTCGGCTCGGGTCCCGGGGGACTGTTCTGCGCGTATTGGCTGCTTCTGCACGGCGTACGGCCGGTGCTTCTCGAGCAGGGACCACCGATGCGGCAGCGCGTGCGCGACATGGCGCGATTCATGAAAACCGGCGATCTGCATCCATGGTCGAATATCTGTTTCGGTGCGGGCGGCGCGGGCACATACAGCGACGGCAAACTGATCACCCGCATCCGTTCGCCGTACATCAGTTTTATTATGGATACCTTCGTCCGTTATGGCGCACCGGCGGACATCCGCTTCCTGTACAATCCGCACCTGGGTTCCAACA
>JAGTUZ010000015.1 GCA_018224415.1 Bacteroidota bacterium
AATGTCGCTTATACGATGTCGAATTATCAGACCTACAGCTACCTCTATACCGATCCTGATCTCGATGTGCCCGAGAGCGCCTTCCGTACGGACAAGGAAATCAACCTCTCCCGTCTGCTCGTTGGTCTGACCTACCGGTTCTAGGTCGCCTTCTGCACCGACGTGACACAGTCTTTTCTCCCACCCCGCGGTCTTCAATACCGCGGGGTTTTCATTTCTCGGCAATCCGGCAAGTCCACCGGCCGAAGGCGCAGCCATCGAGCGTGTTCCTGCCATCGAGCGTGTTCCTGCCATGGGGCGGCACGGGTGCATTGTTTTCTAACCCCATGTCCTCTATATTTGTTAGTTTGTATCACTATTCTTTATTCGTGGAGTAGTACAACATGGGTTTGATGACCAAATTGCGCGACAATGCGCACGTTTTCATCATGGCGTTCGTGGTCGTTTTCGTGGCCTTCTGGGTGTTTAGCGATCTCGATATCGGATCGCTCATGCAGGACTCGGCGACCGAGATCGGGAACGTTGGCGGGAAAGCCATTTCCTACCAGGATTTCTCCGACGTCGTCGAGCGTGCGGCACAGCAGCGTCAGCAAGAGAATGGCGGAGCAGAACTCACGGAGAACGATTACATGCAGATCCGTGAGCAGGTCTGGAATGATTTCGTGACGCAGAAGATAGTCGAGCAGGCCATCGAGGATTTCGGTATCACTGTGTCTGACCAGGAAATCACCGACTGGGTCTGGAGCGCCAATCCACCACAGGCGCTCACGCAGCACTTCATGGACTCCACCGGGCAGTTCAATCGTGAGGTGTACGAGCAGTTTCTCAGCAATCCTGGTCCGGAAAATCAGGAGGCGCTGGTCGCCATCGAATCACAGCTGAAATCGGATCTGCTTCGTTCGAAGCTGACAAACATCCTGACTTCCGCAGTTGTCGTGCCCGAGAGCTCGTTGCGCTCCAAGTTCGTCGAACAGAACGTGGATTTCGTGAGCAGCTACGTCTTCTTCGATCCCCGGGTTTTCGCCGCCTCCGATACTGCGGCGCCGACGGACGAGGAGTTCAAGCGTTACTACGAAAAGTACAAAGAGCGCTTCAAGACCGAGGACATGCGCACACTCAAGTTCGTGCTCTTCTCGGAGCTTCCGTCGAAAAGCGACACAAACGCGATTGTCAACGAGCTCAACACCATTCGCGATCTCGCCGCTTCCGGCACCGATTTCCGCCAACTCGTCTCCGACAACTCCTCGGAGCAGTATGATTCCACCCGTTGGTTCACCCGCGACCAGGTCTCTTCGGAAGTCGCCAAGCGGGTGTTCTCCCAGCCCGTTGGATCCGTGGTCGGTCCGGTCCCGAACGAGACGGGCCTCTCGCTCTACAAGGTCATGGACGAGCGAAGCAGCGACAACGTGATGTACCATGCTTCACACATTCTTTTCCGCACCGATGGCGGACAGGACGAAGCCGCACAGAAAAGCAAGGCCGAAGGCGTGCTCGCCAAGGCGAAGGCCGGCGAAGATTTTGCCGCACTTGCGGCGCAGTACTCCGAGGAACCCGGCGCTGCAGAGCGTGGGGGTGACCTTTCCTGGTTCGGCAAGGGCCGTATGGTGAAGGAGTTCGAGGACGTCGTGTTCGGTTCGCGTCCCGGAGACATCAAGGGCCTCGTGAAGTCGCAATTCGGCTGGCACATTATCAAGGTGCACGACCGTTCGAGCCGTGAGGTGAAGCTTGCCGAGGTGCGCATGGCGATCCAGGCTGGTTCACGCACGAAGGACGATATCTACGAGCGTGCCCGCGAGTTCGCATACCTCGCCACCGAGGAAGGTTTCGAAAGCGAAGCTGCCACGCAGGAACTGCAGGTGCAGGAAACACCGGAATTTGCCCAGCAGACGGGATCGTACATTCCGAACATCGGCACCAATCCGGCATTGCTCAAGTTCGCCTTTGAAAACGGCGTTGGTGAAATCAGCGAAGTGCATCGTGCCGCCGGCGGGTATGTTGTTGCCATGGTCAGCGACAAGCGCGCGGCAGGGTACCGCTCGCTCGACGAACTGAGAGAGCAGATCAAGCCGCAGGTCATATATGAGCGCCAGATGGCCGTGACCTTGAAAAAGGCAAATGAAATCGCCGCCGGCAAGCAGCTCGAGCAGCTCGTTGCCTCGAATCCCAACCTCACCGTGTCCACCACACCACCGTTCAAGATCCAGGCCGGCGTACCCAACGTCGGCGCCGATCAGGCCTACATCGGCCGCATGCTGCGTCTCAAGCAGGGTCAGGTCACCGAACCCTTCCGTGGACAGCGTGGCATCTACGTCGCTCGACTCGACAGCAAAACCGAATTCGACGACACGGCCTACAAGGTCAAGAAGGACGAGATTCGCCAGCAGCTTCTCTCGACGCTGCAGAACGAATTCATCCAGAGCTGGATCGAAGACAAACGCGAGGAAATCGACATCGTCGACAACCGTGACCGCTTCTTCCGCTGATCGGCATTCCGTTCGTGGAATGGAAAACAGCGATCACGCGACACTATCGTAGGTACGAACCGGTTTTCACGACCACGACAAGGATCTATATGAAACACCCCCGAAGGAAGCTGTTTCCGAAAGCGCTTCTTCGGGGGTGTCTTTTTTTTGTGCTGGGGTCTTTCGCTTCCCTGTTCGTTTCCACCCATCCCACCTCCGCCCAGACCGCTTCCGCCCAGAAGGGGGCATCGGGACAGAACGATGTCCTGCGGCTCGACCACAGCGTCGCGCTTTTTGCTGGCATCAACGAGGATGCACAGGTGTTTCTCTCCCCGCAATCGCCCGACCCCTCACAACGCAAGCGAACCGAAGCACTCGGATCCGCGTGGAGCGCTGCTCTCTCGTATCGCTACCGACTGCTTCCGACCCTGGCTGTGGATGTGCGTGGCGAATACGTCTCGGTATCACGCGAATCCACCGATGCCATCGGCACACCGATTGTGCATGGCATACAGGCAGTGCTTTTCGAAAGTAGTGCACTGTTCGCTCTTCCGTTTTCCACACGTCGCTTCGAACCGTATGTCGGAGGCGGCCTCGGAGTCCATGTCGGCCGCCGCGAGTACGGGATCGCAGGAGTGATGGCACAACATGTCGCGGGTACTCCCGCGATCGGACTGCATGTAACCGTCGGCGCAGAGTATGTGCTCGCCGCGGGGATCGGCCTCCGCTTCGAGGCAATTTTCCGTGATCCGTTAATGGGGGTGGAGAACCGCTTCAACCAACCATCCGTCTCGTCAAACGGTGTCAATTATCCGCTTTACACTGAGCCGTTCCGGTCGAATGTCAACCTGAACGGAAACGTCTATTCGCTGGGAATTTTCTCCTCTTTCTGAATCCCCAAGAATTCCTCACCCGTTCCCCACCCGTCCACGCCGCATTCACCGATTCACGCCGCATTCATCCTTCCCGGTGGGTCCCTGTGTCTCTCGCTCCCTGCGCCTCCTCTCTCGCTCCCTATGCTTCCTCGCGCACTCCCTTGGACGTCTGGTGACTACATCTTCTCGGGCGCGTCAATTCCGATGATAGTGAAACCATTGCGCAGCACCTGCATCGTTGCTTTGCACAGGGCGATGCGGGCAGCACTCAGAGCGCGGTCTTCTGTCACGACCCGGCAGTCGTGATAGAACTTGTGGAAAGCCGTGGCGCAGGAATGCAGGTACGTGCACAGATGCTGTGTCTCGCAGGTACGTGCGGAGATCTCGACCCATTCCGGAAAACGCAGCAATTCCTTGATCAACGCGATTTCACTCTCATGTGCCAGAAGAGCCAGCTGTGCCTGCGCCAGATCCGCCATGCCCTCCTGTTCCGCGAAGCGCAGAATGCTGGCGATACGCGCATGGGCGTACTGCAGGTAATAGACCGGATTGTTCTCGCTCTGCTCCTGCGCGAGCTTGATGTCAAATTCGAGATGTGAGTTGGCGCCTCTCATGATGAAAAAGAAGCGCACGGCGTCGATACCGACATCATCGATCAGGTCTTCGAGGTAATACACATTTCCCGATCGCTTGCTCATCTTCACCGCTTCACCTTCATTGACGAAGCTCACCATCTGGTGGATGATCACATCGATGTGCTCGGTGCGAAGATCCATGGTCCGCACCGCGGCGAGCACGTCCGGAATGGTTGCGATGTGGTCGGCACCAAAGATATCGATGATGCGGTCGAAACCGCGGACGATCTTCTCGCGGTGATAGGCGATGTCGGGCAGACGGTAGGTAGGTTCGCCAGTACTCTTGATGATGACCCGGTCCTTGTCTGCACCGAATTCCGTGGTCTTCAGCCAGACGGCTTCGTCCTTGTCATACACCACGCCTTTCGCGCGCAGCGCCGTGAGCACCTCATCGATTTTCCCATCGGAGTACAGGGTGTCTTCGTTGTAGAACACATCATGAATCACCGAGAGGCGGTCGAGTGTGGCGCGGATCATCGCGAAACATCGTTCCTCACCTTGCTTGCGGAAATATTCGAGGGGTGCGGAGCGTTTCGTGTCGGCATGTTCCTGGTGGATGGCGCGCGCAATGTCAGCGATATACTCGCCAGCATACAAGATGTTTTCATCCGATATCTCTTCCCCGAGCAAGGCGAGATATCGCTCGCGTATGCTCGTGGCGAGATTGTTCATCTGGTTGCCGGCATTGTTGAAGTAGTACTCGCGTGTAACCGTCCATCCGGTCCACTCGAGTAGGGAGCAGATCGTCGCGCCGATGCATACCTGCCGACCGTGTCCGGCGTGCAGGGGTCCGGTTGGATTCGCACTCACCCATTCGACGTTGACCGTCTTTCCGGCGTTCGCGTCACTGCGCCCGTATGCATCACCGCGCAGAAGGATATCCTCCAGCGCCTCGGTAAGATGTTCACTGGCGTAGCGGAAATTAATGAATCCGGGACCGGCGATTTCCGCTGCCGAGATTCTTGCCGGATCCAGATCGAGCTTCCCAAGAATTTCCCCGGCGACCACTCTCGGATTTTTTTTCGCGTCGCGCGCCATCATCATGGCGATATTCGTGGAGAGGTCACCATGATCGGCGACTTTGGGCTTCTCGAACTGGATATCGATACCGTCGGCTTCGAGGCCAAGCGCATGCAGCGCTTCTGTGATCTGTTCTTTCAGGTATTCCTTCATGGCCCATACGCTTGTGGGGAGGGGGAATGCGGATGCAGCCGGACAGCGCCGGCTACTCGGGAACGTGTCTGCGGAGCAAACAAAACTGTCTACGGAGCACGACTCGATCTTCGATCACAACTCAGTCGTGGATCACGGTTCAGTCTTCGATCACGGTTCAGTCTTCGATCACGGTTCAGTCTTCGATCACGGTTCGCGGGGCATCACCCCAGAGGCGCTCAATGTCGTAGTATTCGCGCACCCGTGGCTGAAACACGTGCACGACGACGTCTACATAGTCGAGAAGCACCCACTGCAGATTGGTGAGTCCTTCGCGCCTCCATACCTTCGCGTCCTGTTCCCTCGTGCCGTCAACGACCGCGTCGGCGATCGCCTTCACCTGCGTGTCCGATTCGCCGGTGCAGATGACGAAGAAATTGGTGACGTCGGAGAGGCCGTGCAGGTCAAGGATGACAACGTCCTTGGCTTTTTTTGTGAGAGCGAGTTCCGCGGTGAGGCGGGAGAGTTCCGTGGCGTTCAATACGATTCCGTTCTGTGGCCTGTTATTCCGAGGGTTTCAGTTTTTCATAATCCCTCCCGATCACCACCGAGACGTTCAGATAGTAATCGGGATTGATTTGCTGTACGATGTTCTTTTCCTCAATGCCCAGCGCATAGGCGACCTTCCTGGCCGCCTCGAGATCGCCTGTTCGGTCGATGACCAGGGATTCCTCGACGTCGAAGGTCTTGTAGTTGGCGGACTGCACGACATCGAAATTCCGCTTGCGCAGGAAATCCGTGAATCGTTGCGCCACACCGGACGCCCCGCAACCGTTGAGCACGTCAAGCTGGATGATCTCGATCGCCGATGCTCCATTTTCCGGAGCCTCCGTCGTCCAATCCACCGGTTTGTCCGTCAGCGTGTTGGTGATGAAGGAATAGAGCAAAAAAAACACGATGACCGCCAGTAAGGCGATCACGATGTTCAGAAAGAGATGTTTGGGATGCAGCTGTTTGCTGTTCTTGACCCTTGCCATGGTGCAATATACAAAAAAAAGCCTCGCGCCTGCGGCGGCCTGGCAGAACCGGATCGGCTCACCAGCGATCGTCGCGATCGAAGGTGTCAAAAAACATACCGCCTCCGAATCCGGAGTTGTATCCGCCCAGACCGGCACGGTATCCCGGGGCGTACAGGCTGTACGGATCATTGCGATACTGCAAGCTGATGTGCATGTCCTTGGTCGGTCGGTAATCCACACTCGCGCGGCGCAGAAAAATGCCGGAGAGATCCTGTTTCATCTGTGATCCCAGGCTCCCGAACGGCGTGAACATCATGGCGACGTCCGCACGGACGCTGAGGGGTTCGGAAATCCTGTATCGGAGGCTGTTGGTGTACATCGACATGCCCAGTCCCTGGTCTCCGAAGCTCCCGTACTGGACCGAAACGCTGTGCCGCATCTCCAAATTATCCGGATTAAAAAACCCAAAGATATTATTTGTCCCAGAATCGCGATAGACGCCTTCGCGCACCGACGGCAACCCGGGTTCTTCGCCCCGAAACTGCGAATGGGCAGCCACCGGCAACAGCAGCAGCAGTAAAGAGAGGAGGATCAGTCGTGTGGGCTTCATTCAGTGATTCCGCTTCATGGATAGAACGGAAAGGAATACTACGGCGGAAGGGGAAAAAAAGCAAGTCAGACCGGCGTCCGCTCGCCTCGCACGCGCGTTTCGTCCCCCGCACCTGTCCGGTCTGGCCGAAAGAAAAAAAGATGATTCTTTTTTTTCCCCGTTAAGTCCTTGAACGAGAGACACTTTGAAAAAGTCAAGAGCCGACGACTTTTTTTCCCTGTTGAAAATCACGTCCACACTCTCTATACTTCCCAACGTCGCTGCCGCATCATCTGCTGTGAATAACTTGTGGACAACCGGCGTCCTGCTTGTACCGAAGACAGGAAAGACAGAACCATTCGCACTCCGTTTTATCCTAACCGTGCCGACATAGACGACGCGTCTCTGCCAACCTATTCATTTACAATGGTTTGGCGCCGCATGATGTACATCCCTGCAAAGGAACGCGCTGTTTTCGCTCGAAATCAATCCACCACCGTATCCCGACCACGAAGATACGACATCTGTGAATAACCCAAGTGCCCATGAACGTTGAAACAGCGAAATCAGCAACCTCCGTCTGGAAAGCCTGTCTCGAACATATCCGTCCGCAGGTAAAGCCGCTGACCTTCAGCACTTGGTTCGAGCCCATCGTTCCGGCCTCTCTGGAGGACGGTCTGATGACGGTCGAGGTACCCAGCACGTACTTCTACGAATGGATTGAGGAACACTTCTTCGATCTGATCCAGGGCGCCTTGCGCCTGGTGTTGGACGGAGACGTCGCGCTGCAGTACGCGGTGAAAGTCCCGAAGCAGGAGCAGATGGTATTCGACAATGAGCGGAACCCGTATCCAAACGGATCACCAACAACGGAGGCACAACAAATCATGCACACGGTTGTTTCCGTACGGGAGCCGTTTGTCACCAACCTCAACCCGAAGTTCACTTTCGACAGCTACATCCGCGGCGATGGAAATCAGTTCGCCCGCGCGGCAGCTCTCAACGTGGCGAACAATTCCGGAGAGACCGCCTTC
>JAGTUZ010000016.1 GCA_018224415.1 Bacteroidota bacterium
GCTTCCGTTCGTCGTTGTCCTCGGCGGACGTATTGTCTGGAAGGACCGCAAGCTCTGAGACTCATCTCGATTCACATCACACTATGCCGGAGGCAGGCCATGCGCAGACTCATTCCCACCTTCCTCGTCCTCATGCTGGCCACCTGTTCGCTGCAGGCACAGATGGATCAGCCACTGCAGCTCACCTGTACCCATCCCGACGCTGCGGCGGCGGATGTTCGGGGCGTGTCCGCGACCGATCCGCCGTGGCTTACCGTTACACCTGTCGATGCGAAAGGGGACCATATCCCCGGCCTGACACCGGCGGACTTCCGTATCGTCAAAGGAAAAAAAGAAGCGGAAATCCTCGAAGTATCGGAGATCACGGCCGTGGAAAACACGGTGATGCGCGTGGTGTTCATGGTCGATAACAGCCAGTCGATGAGTCCGTATCTCGAGCTGCTGCGTCGCACGCTCGATCGCACCATCCGCGCCTTCTCTCCGGCCGTGCGCGTGTCGGTGATGTTTTTCCGTGAAGGGGATCTGGCCATGGCACCGTTCCAACACAACGGGGAGCCACTGCCGCTGATCCGCCTTCCCTACACGACGGACAAGCCGCGTGCGGCGGACTATGTCTCGAAAATTCTCGTCGAGCGCGGCCTCTCGCGCAACACCTATCTGTACGACGGTGTGTACGCCGTGTCGCAGCAGATCGCCGCCGACACCGGCAAGGTGGACCGCAGCTTTGCCATTATCTTCAGCGACGGGGAGGATCTTGGAAGCAAGGTCGGTGCGGAGACCGCCCTGCGGTCTGAAAAGTTCGGCACAATGTTTTTCACCATCGACTACCTCACGAATGCAAACCGCTTTTTGGTGGATCTCGCCAAACAGACGGGCGGCGAACATTTCCAGGCCCGCAACGCCGAAGACCTCACCGGTATCTTTGACGCCATCGCCGAAAAAATCGTCGCGAAGGGCTATACCGTGTCGTACCGATTCAAGCGTCCGCCCATCGTGTCTCTCCAAACCTCGACTGCGGAACTGGTGATGGAAGAGGAGGTCGTTCGCGAGACCTTCCCCATGCTCAACTATGTGTTTTTCGAACAGAACTCCGCTGTCATCCCCGAGCGATACACCCGGCTTCAACCTGAGGTCGTCGCGGCGTTCGACGAGAGCGCCATCGAAGGGGGAGCGCTGGATTTCTACTACAACGTGCTCAATATCATCGGTACGCGCATGCGGGCGCTGCCCGACGCGTCCATAACCGTCCGCGGTCACGTGAACGGTACAGGAAGGGAGAAGGGCAACACCGCGCTGGCGCAGGACCGCGCCGCAGCGGTGCGAGACTATCTTCGTACCGTATGGGGGATTGCGGACACGCGCATCCTGCTTGAGCACGGCAATATGCCGGCCGTGCCGTCATCGTCGCGCGACACGCTCGGACAGGCGGAAAACCGCCGCGTCGAGATTTCATCGGAAAGCTGGGAGCTCCTGCGGCCGGTCACCTTCGTGCGCCGTATCGCTGGTCTGACCCCCCCCGACATCCGCGTGCAGCCGTCGATCGAGGCGGACGAGGGACTCGAACACTGGGTGTTTACCGTGGAGCAGAGAGGCGATGTGTTTGACACGCGCAAGGGATCACAGGCCGAGCGCAGTATCACGTGGAACTGGAAAAACACACAGGGCGAACTGCCCGCGAGCAACGGTGATCTCTCGCTGCGCATGCTCGTGCGTGACCGTGCGGGCGACACCGCGCTCAGCGACGCTGTTGTCGTGTCTGTGCGGGAGGTCCGCAGCGAGAGCCGGCAAAACATCGAGGTGTCTGACGACGGCGTCACCAAGGAAAAAATCAGTCTTATTCTCTTTCCCTTCGACGTGGCCAAACCCGGCGAGCGCAACGAGCGCATCATGCAGGATTATGTGTACCCGCGCATCACGGCGGGGTCACGCGTGACGGTCAATGGATACACCGACGCCATCGGCAGCGAGGAATACAACCTCAAACTGTCGCAGCAGCGCGCCGATGCCGTGCGCGATGTCATGCTTGCCCGCATGGGAGAAGAGGCGTCGGAACGGGTGATCGCCGTGGGACTTGGAGAAACAGACCCGGTATTCTCCAACGATGTGCAGGAAGGCCGATTCTACAACCGGACAGTCAACCTCGTGATCGAGCGCTATCCGTAGGACTGATAATGGCGCTGATACGTCGAACGGCCACCCATCGGGGTGGCCGTTCGACGTATATGTGCGAGAGGCGCAGCGTCAAGCGGAAGCATCCCGCGAAGCGTCAGAGGAAGAGCAGGCGGTGCTCGGCGGGGAAGGGGTGACAGGCCTCTTCGATGTTCGTGAGCACATCCTTTCCGTAGCGGTTCAGGAAGGTCGCGATGTTGATCTGCCGTTCCTGTGGTTTGCCTTCGGGGAAAAGATAGACGTGCATTTTCTCGATCTGTCGTGTGAGCACTTCGTCATTCTGGCGACGGTGCTGACCGAGTTTTTCCTCGAATGTCGCGAGACTGCGTTCGATATTGGCACGTGTGGAGTCCGCCGGACCGCGAAGGTTCTGATGTTCCGCGCCCGCGAGCGCGGGGAGTTCCTCAAGCATTTCGGTGAACCGCGCGCGGAAGTTCTCGAAATCAAAACGATCTGCAACGTCATCTCCACGCGGCACGAGCGCCCACGCCTGTTCGTTGTCGAGGAACATGGCGGCATAGGGCAGATTGAATTTCCGGAACACCTTGTCCACTTTCCCCTCGACGATCGTAATGCTGGCGCGGGGAACGATGATGGGCATCGGCACCTGGAAATGATCGTAGGCAGGTTGCAGCTGTGCGAAATACGACACTTCCGACGGGCCGGCGACATACGCCGCGGTGGGGAGGAGGAAATCCTGCATGATGGGCCGGAGCAGGACGTTCGGGCTGAAGCGTTCCGGCTCCGATCCGGCGATCTCCAGCAGTTCGTCGCGTGTGAAACGCTGGCGTGTGCCTTTGAGGAAAAACCCGTACTCGCTGGGCTCGATCGGGTAGCGGTTGTCCTTGTGCAGCATGAAAAGGTTCACCGCACGCGGCTTGATCTGCGCGTGATACCGTTCCTCGAGCTCGGCGCTGCGTTTGATGACCTCCTCGCCCGTGGTTGGGAAGGTCTCCAGTTCCTGAAGGATCACCGGTGTGGCAAGCTGTTTGATGGTCGGATCCGAAGGATCGATGAAGACGATGCCGCTCTCCGGATACAGCTGGTTGAACAGGCGGGCGAAGGCGCGCTGCAGGCTTCCGTCCGGCGCGTAGCTGCCGCGCAGCATGCGGAAGAGGTCGCCCGAAAAATCGCTGGCAGAAAGCAGCGCCTGGAGCTGTGCAATCGTCTCTTCCATGCGTTCGTCGATGGCGCGGAGCGAGACGGGACGCAGGTCGCGCGTCTCTTCCTCTGCAGGTTCGGCATAGGCAACCCGTGCAAAATCGTTCTCGGCGGTGATCACGCCCGTGTTGTTGATTTCCTTGAAATCGTGGTCCTCACTCTCGAGCCAGAACATCGGCACAAACGTGTAGGCAGGAAACTGTTCGGCGAGCCAGCGTGAAAGCTGCACGGCAGTCAGGGCCTTGTAGAGCGTATACAGCGGTCCGGTGAATATTCCGACCTGCTGGCCGGTCACCACGGTAAACGTAGTCGTTGATCGAAAGCGTTCGAGATTCGCAAAGGTGGCGTCCCCAGCGAGGAAGGACTTGTTCTGCGCCGCCAATGCAGCGTAGAGAGGTTCTCGCATATAGCTGCGCCGCTCGAGTTGCTGCAGATGCGTCTCGAAGGCCATCAAGTCGGAGAAATGTCCCATGAAGAAGTTGCTGGCATCGGAGACATGTTCCGCGTAATCGACAAACAGTTTGGGGGTGCCCGGAAGCGCCGAGAAGGGGAGCGTGATCATAGCTGCGCGATGGTTGCGTGAAAACAGGAATATACGCGCCCAGGGTTGCACTGGCAAGAAACCCCTCCCGAGCCCCCGACTGATTGCCATTCGATTCCGGCGGAATATTCTTGACATTGAATCCACCCGGGCGTATTATGTCGTTCATAATAACCGATATGGTTGTCCGCTAATAACCCGGGACACCGTCCCACCATGACATCACGACGCGGCTGCATTGCGGGACGGCTGCATTGCAGGAGTTGTTTGGCGGGACAGTGTCATGCATCGCGTGGAGGTATCATGGCCGCACGTTTCTGTATCCCGATAATGTTCCTATTCGCCGTCCTGACCCCGAGTATACACGCGCAGCGCTTGGTGACGTTCGACGCGAGGCATGCGGGCGATGGCACCGCCCTTGTCCTCGACAGTGTGCGCGTGGTCAATCTTGCGAATGGCGGCACGCACACGCTCATCGGCAGCACGACGTACGACCTCGACCTTCTGACCGGCGTTCACCCAACCGCGATGCCCGCGGCATTCGGTCTTTCGGTGAATTATCCGAATGCCTTCTCCGATGCCACGAGCTTCACCGTCCTGCTCCCACATGCGCAGTCGCTGTGGCTGCAGGTCTTCGATCTGCATGGACGCAGGGTTGCACGCCATGCCGCCGGGCTCGAGGCAGGGCTGCATCGGTTCAGCTTCATCGCTGCGGGACTCCCGCACGGTGTGTACATTCTCACCGCGAGCAACGGATCAGCAATACGGACGCGCAAGCTGCTCAAGATCGGCGGCGTTGGCGAGGGCAATGCTGCACTGCGCCATCTCGGGCAGGCCGACGCGGGAACAATGGGCAAGGAGGTCGCCGACCTCTATCGTTTCACCGCCTACGCCGAGGCATTCGAACCCGAAGTGATCGACAACGCCACCCCGCAACCGGGACAGACCTTCTCGTTCGACCTACGCGTTTCGGTGGACCCTCGCATCGATCCCGCGTCGCGCAGCGGACTGCGTGGCGTCGAATATGACTGGACCCTGCAATCGGATGTTGTTCCGGCGCAGGCACGCTATCGCTGGGACTTCGGTGACGGACAGACGCAGGAGGTCGACGACGATCGGAGCGTGTCGCACAGCTATTCCTCCGAGGGAAGCTACCAACTGCACGCACGCATGTACAACCGCCGGAACGGCAACTTCATCTCCCAAGCGAGTGCGATCGTGGATATCGGCACCGAAGGACGCATTCGCACTGGAGATGCGGTGGAGGTCGCCCGTGGCGACATCGGCGCCGACGGTGGCGCGATCACGGTCACCCAGTCGGGAACACCGGTGACGGGACTGAGCGTCGTGGTGGGCGCGTTTGGCTACGAAACAACGCGGGAATTCGTCATTTCCTATGCTCCTGTGCTTTCGCACGGAATGGGAGAGGACTTTCTGCCTCTCTCTCCGCTCATAACCCTGGAGAATGGAGGGGGCTACTCCGAGGACCCGATGATTCTCTGCATTCCCGTTACCCTGCCGGCCGATCACTTTGCGATGGTCTTCTTGTATGACGAGCAGACCGGCGATCTCGAGGGTCTCCCGATTATCAGCTTGGACAGAAGCAGCATCTGTGTTGCCAGTCGGCACTTTTCGGCGGCCGTGACACGACTGGGAAAACGCAACACGGGGACGACGGACGGGAGTTACGTCCAGCTGATCGTGGCGGCGGTATCCACGGATCGCCTGTCCGGAAAAATCATGTCATCGTTCCGACCGGGGGTGGACGATTGGGAATTTCCCAACCACGGTTCATATCGTTCTCCCAGTGGACACTGTGCGGGGCAGACCATTTCGGCCATGTGGTACTATTCCGCACAACGTCTCGGCCGCGGAGAACAGCCACTCAATTCCCGTTTTGATCAGGTGCACACCGACTCGATGTGGATGGACAATCCGCACGGTTACCGGTTGTGTTCCGTCGTACAGGAGGATATCCGCTGGGACGAGCGGGGGACGTGGTGGGAACACTTCGACACGACGGGAACAGGGGTGTATACAAGAGACAGTCTGAACTTTCTTGCCTTCAAATATGCCGTATTGATGACGGAGAAACCGCAGTACGTCTCCGTGCGGAGGCCATCGGGTGGTCACGCGCTGATCCTGTACGGTGTCGATGGCGATTCTCTCATGATCGTCGATCCGAACTACCCGGGAGCATCTCGTGGGACAAGTCTGCGCGACGGGGTTCTTCAACCTTACCGGACGATGCCGAGGGTCGGCCATTCCGTGAAGACATATCCGACGATCAGGTACTACGCCAAGACAGCCATGATTGATTACCAGGCCCTGGCCGACAGATGGAAGCAGTTCGAGGAGAAAACGATTGGTACGCTTGCACCGAACCTATTTCCAGGCGTTGAACTGCTCCAGATCACTCCGGAAGGAGAGCTTCCCCTGGATGCCTTCGTCAAGACATCGTCGGATACCCTCGTCCTGGTCGCGCGATGTCAGGATTGTATCGAAACATTCCAGGAAAGGCGAACAGGATTGCAGGTCTTCAGCGAACAGGGCAACCATCTTGGCTGGCATGATGCCACCGGAGTCCTTCGCATCCCCGTGCTTCCCGGTCGACAGCGCTATGGGTTGGTCGTGGCGGGTTGGCCGGTTGCCGGCGTGGGAGGAACGCCGGATTACATATCTTTCGTCTGGCTGGAGGTAGAGAAGGAGGTTACGGCTTCATTCGGTTTCGGTCTGAACGCCACATGCAATGACACCGGCGCCCGAGGAAGGTATGGACTGCCCGCTGGCTCGCTCGGGATTCCCGGTACATGGTCCGGTGATACCTTCACCGGGACACTCGACATGTTGTATCAGGGATACCAGTACAATCTGAATCTGGTCTCGATCATCGATACGATGACAAACGAGTTGGAATCCTACGACTTCCGGCTTCATGTCACCAAGGACGAGCTTGATATGTCGATCACGTTGCTCGGCGCCGGCGTGCCGTTACTTTCGCACGGTGATGAAGGATTCGAATTCAGCATATCAGGCGAGGTGACATGCAACCATGTCGATTCCGCAACCGGCAATGTGTCACCCTACTGCGGGCAGCTCACCGATTGGGATTGCAAGGAACATACCGGCAAAGAGGCGTTCCTGACCATCTTGCTGCCGCCACGGCACTGAGCGCGCATGCGCGAAGTGTTGCGATTACGGATGGAATCGTACCTCAAGGAAGTCGGTTATCGATGGACCGTCGTGATCTCGTTGCCAGTGCGTGGGAAAGATCGTACATTTCGGCATGACGGATGCCGCCTCCCCATTGTCGGAAGAAGATGCAGGGCGCTTGCTCGAGGGCGTCCGGCTGTTCAACCAGCATCGTTTTTTCGATGCGCATGATGCGTGGGAGGATCTGTGGACGGAAACCCGCGGCGAGAAAAAATTGTTTTTACAGGGACTGATCCAGGCGGCGGTTGCCTACTATCACGCGCTGAACGCCAACAACGCCGGTGCGGCAAGCCTTCTTCCGCGTGCGATCGACAAGTTGCAGCGTTATACGCCGTCTTGCTGCGGCATTGATCTCGAATCCCTGCTTCCTGTCCTACGCGAACACGCGATATTGCTCACCCCCCAGCGTGACCTGCGAGAGGTCATTCTTGATGAGGAGACACTGCCGTCTCTGACCATACACACGCACATTTCCTGAAAGGAGATACAATAATGGCTATTTTCATCACCGACGAGTGCATCAACTGTGGTGCATGCGAGCCGGAATGCCCGAACACTGCGATTTACGAAGGTGGCGCCGATTGGGAGCTCGCGGGCAAAACCTACGGCGAGGGTGACGAGGCACCATCCGGCGCGGCGGGATTCTGGTCCGCGGACTTTTTCTATATCGTCCCGGACAAGTGCACTGAATGCGAGACATTCCACGATGAGCCGCAGTGCGCCGCTGTCTGTCCGGTCGACTGCTGCCTGCCCGATCCGAAGCATGTCGAAACCAAGGAGGAATTACAGGCCAAGGTCAAGTATCTCGACGAAATCGGACGCTAACCGATGCAGCTTGGCAAGTGGAATATCGACCTCGTCCAGACCGGGCAGTTCAAACTCGACGGCGGTGCCATGTTCGGCGTCGTCCCGAAAAACCTCTGGCAGAAGCCCTGTCCCGCAGACTCGCAGAATCGCATCGAAATGACCATGCGCACGATGGTCCTTCGTGGCGAGGACCGCGTCATCCTTGTCGATACGGGCATGGGGCACAAGGACAACCAGAAATTCCACGACATCTTCGCGGTGGATTTCGGCGTCTTTTCCATTCCCTCTGCGCTCGCCGGACTTGGGATCGCGGCAGAGGACGTAACGGACATCATCCTCACCCATCTGCATTTCGACCACGCCGGGGGTTGTGTCCTTCGCAACGGCGACGCGTTGGCGCTGACGTTTCCCAACGCCACGCATTACCTGCAGCGCCGGCAATGGAATTGGGCGCTGGATCCTTCCGAGCGCGACCGGGCGAGCTTTCTTCCGGAAAACTACCTTCCGATCGACGAGGCCGGTAGACTGCAGCTGCTCGACGGGGAGGAGGAAATTTTCCCCGGCATCTCGTTGCATGTCGTAGACGGCCACACATTCGGCCAGCAGCTCGTGCGCATCGACGGTGACGCCCGATCACTGCTCTACGCAGCGGATCTCATCCCGATGAGCGCGCATGTCCCCGGACCCTGGATCATGGGCTACGACTTGCAGCCGCTGGTGACGCTCGCGGAGAAAAACCGCATGCTCGCCCGCGCGGCGAAGGATGGCGACATCCTTGTCTTCGAGCACGACCGGGCCGTCGAAGCCGGGACCGTCCTCTCCACCGACAAGGGATTCCGCCTCGGACGGCACGGGACACTCGAAAGTCTCGCCGAGGGGGAATAACTGGAGACCCCGATGTCCGAATATATCAAAGTGACGACGCTGTCCGCGCTGCGGGAAGGGCAGGGACGCAGTTTCACCGTCGACGGGCGCGATCTCGCGGTGTTTCTCTTGGAGGGACAGGTGTACGCGGTTGAAAACCTGTGTCCGCATCAGCATATTCCCGTTCTTGCGGAAGGCCAGCTCGAAGGTTTCGTGCTCACATGTCCCATGCACGGGTGGCAGTTCGATCTGGTCACCGGCCGGAGCGTGAACGGCTCAAGCCGATTGACGCAATTCGAGGTACGTATCGAAGCGGAAGATGTACTGGTCGCCCTGCCGTCCGGTGAGGAAGCATCCTGGTGGTAAGCGCGCACGACACGGTGACGGATCGCCTCCGTCGTGAGGCCATGGCGCTGGGATTTTCACATTTCGGCATCGCACCTGCCGGGGAGATGGAGGAGGAGCACCGGCTCCTCGAAGCGTGGCTCGCGGCGGGCAGACACGGGAATATGGCATGGTTGGAAAAGGATCCGTCACGGCGTTGCGATCCGACCCGTGTGCTCGAGGGAGCGCGTTCGGTCATCTCTGTGGCCATGAATTACTATTCCCCTGAAGCCCATGACGAAAACCCGGACATCGCGAAGATTTCGCGCTACGCCTGGGGCAGCGATTACCACGATCTGATCGGCGAACGGCTCGAGCGCCTGGAACGCCGCATCGCGGAGGAATTGCCGGGCGAACGCACACGCCGCTATGTTGATACGGGTCCGGTCATGGACAAGGCCTGGGCCGTTCGTTCCGGTATCGGATGGCTGGGGAAAAACGGCAATGTCATCACGCGTGATCTCGGCTCCTGGGTGTTCCTGGGCGAGATCCTCACCACCGCCGTTCTCGAGTACGACCGCCCGATAGAAGATTATTGCGGCAGCTGCACACGCTGCCTCGAGGCCTGTCCCACCGAGGCCATCGTCGAACCGTACGTTGTCGATGCGCGAAAGTGTATTTCCTATGTCACGATAGAATTGCGCGGGGAACATGAAGCACAGTGGCACAAGGCGGATTTCCAGAACTGGGTCTTCGGCTGCGACATCTGCCAGGACGTGTGTCCATGGAACTCCTTTGCCCAGCCGACAGGGGAAGTGTCGTTCGCTCCCCGTGCCTGGAATCTTACACCGCGGACGCAGGACCTTGCGGACATCGATGACGAGACATTCCGTGAGCATTTCCGGAAATCACCTGTCAAACGCACGAAAGCGGAGGGACTCCGCCGGAATGCACGAACCCTTTTGGCACAGCGTGAATCACATAGAGACTGAAACGAACACCGTTATCACAGATATTCTGGAAGGAACATGGAACATCGCAAAGTCATCATCATCGGATCGGGTCCGGCAGGACTCACGGCGGCACTGTACACCGCGCGCGCAAACCTGAGTCCGCTGGTGTTCGAAGGCAACCAGCCGGGCGGACAGCTCACCATCACAACCGAAGTAGAGAATTACCCGGGTTTCCCGGAAGGGATTACCGGCCCCGCTCTCATGGATGAAATGCGCAAGCAGGCGCATCGCTTCGGCGCGGAGAGCAAGTACGAGCATGTGACGGCCGTGGATTTCTCGCAGCGTCCGTTCAAGGTCAGCGTGGGCGACACGGTCTACACCGCCGATTCCGTCATCGTGTCCACCGGCGCCAGCGCCAAGCTGCTCGGTCTCGACAGCGAGAGGGAGTACATGGGTTACGGCGTCTCCGCCTGTGCGACCTGTGACGGCTTCTTCTTCCGCGGTCTGGAAGTAGGCGTGGTCGGCGGTGGCGACACCGCGATGGAGGAAGCGTTGTACCTGACGAAGTTCGCCAGCAAGGTCACCATCATCCATCGCCGCGAGGAGCTGCGCGCATCGAAAATCATGCAGGAGCGTGCCTTGAAGAGCGAGAAAATCGCCTTCAAATGGAACAGCCAGGTTGTCGAGATCAAAGGCGGCGAGGAAAATGGCCTCAAGAAAATGACGCATATCCTTGTAAAAGACACCGTCACCGGCGAACTCGAGGAAATGCCTCTCGACGGCCTGTTCATGGGCATCGGACACCGTCCCAACACCGACCTCTTCCAGGGCATGCTTGACATGGACGAAAACGGCTACCTCATTCCCCGCGGCCGCAGCACCTACACCAACATCGAAGGCGTCTTCGCCTCCGGTGACGCCCAGGACCACGTCTACCGCCAGGCCATCAGCGCCGCCGGTACCGGCTGCATGGCCGCCATCGACGCCGAACGCTGGCTCGCCGCCCAGGGCATCGAATAACCCCTCCCCACAGACCTCCTATGCAATGCGCCCCCGAGAAGTCGGGGGCGCTTTCCGTAGTGGCACATTAATAATTGTTCAGAAAGAGCTTGTTTGTTGTGCAGATAAGCAACATGGGGTATATTGGCACATGTATTAGGGAGTTGCAGGCCTGATACTA
>JAGTUZ010000017.1 GCA_018224415.1 Bacteroidota bacterium
TTCGTGGACTGGTCCGTGCTGTCCGATCCCTCCTTCCTGCTCGTGGTCCCGTGGCTGGCAGGCGGAATGGTGTTTCTCGGAACGCTCATCCGGGGCGGCTACTACGCAACGATCCGGGAGGAGAATGCGGGCACTGTGGCACGGCTGCTGCAGGCCCGTATGGAAGTGCTGCTCACGGGCCTGGCTGCGGGAGGCCTGTATTTTCTCGACCTCCGATTCGACATCATCACCAACACCCAGGCGTCGCTGGGCGAGGACGCGCTGGACGCCGCGGGCTTCGGACTCATCCTCATGATGTTTCACTGGTTTTTCACCGCGAGAAAGTGTCGCTGGAGACTGCGATCCACCAGCGAACAGGAGGATTGAGTCGTGCAGAAACTCCGCGAGGACGAACGTCTCGTCGCCATCCGCCATCGCGCCGGCTACGCGGCATTCATGACCGTGTTCACCATCCTGATCATCCTTCTCGCAATGGGCATGTTCATCGACATGGGCCAGTTCTTCTTTCCTCCGGCGATCCTGCTTCTTCCCGCGTTTGCCGGTGCCCTCGTGTTCGTCATTCAACTGCGGCGAGGAGGTTACTCCTCGAGCATGCAGGAGGAAATTCACCGTCGCCCGACCCTGCTGCGAAAACAGCAAATCCGCCTCGTGCTCGGAGGCGCCGCTTTCTCCATCCTGATGTTCCTCGGTTACCGTTACACTCCATTCCTTTCCGGTCGGAATGCGCATGAGGGGGGAGTCTTCTCGGATGCCATCTTTTCCATATGCATGGGGATAACCTGGACAGCGGTCATGTGGTATCTCAACCACCGGCGGAATGCATCGAAGGCGGAAGATACCGGTGATGGCGAGGATTAGACAGATCCTCCGCTGGCGGACGCGAGACTCCCCATTACGGATAGTACGTATTGTCGGTTGCAGTGCATTTACATTTACTCAATACGTTGAGTAAAGCAGCAGGCCTTCCGGCTGTGGTCGAATGGTATTATTGTTTCTCCCCCCACCACACGCTAATTTGATTGGATGAGACGCTCGATTTTTCTTCTGTTATTGCTGTTGCTCTGCCCCTTCTTGCTGCAGGCGCAGGAAGATACCGTTCGCGTGCAGGCGGGGCAGGGTCCGCCGCTGGGACTGAAGGATTCGCTCGGCATAACGATCAGGGAGGGTGCGGTGGATCCGGCGACTCCGACGGAAGATTCCACTCAGGTCATGCTTGTCGCTGGAGATGTGGAAGCCGTCGAGGAGGACGCCGCAACGAAATCCACCCTCGGGGCGGTGCTGCGCTCGGCAGCCATTCCGGGATGGGGACAGCTCTACAATGAATCCTACTTCAAGGTCCCGATCGTGGTCGGTCTCACTGGCTTCATGGTCTGGGGCATCGTCACCGAACACGCCAATTATCGCACATACGCGGACCTCTACGAGGCGTCCATCTCCGACGATCGACCCAGCGGGGACCTGCTCCACAAACGCTTCCGTGAATTCTATCGCGACCGCCGGGACACATACGGTTGGTGGCTGCTCGTGACCTACCTACTGCAACTCGCCGATGCCTACGTCGATGCCGCACTCTTCGGCTTCGACGTCTCCGACGAGGCAAAATTGACTCTCATCCCCAACACCAGAGGCGTCGGAATGCAGTTGCGGTTTTGAAAGTGCCCTGCGCGTTCTGCCTGCCGCGCTGGTGCGCGGGGGTCCCTTCTGCCTTCTGCCTTCTGCCTTCTGCCTCCCCCCCTCCCCCCCGGCTTGCGAAGACACGGCCCATTCCGTATTCTTGAGCCGAATACAAACAATCCGGCAAAACCGACATGAGTAACCTTTTTTCAGTCAACGGGAAAAACGCGCTGGTCACCGGCGGCACGCGCGGGATCGGCCGCGCGATCTGCGAACTCTTTCAGGCGCAGGGCGCCGCACTGCAGGTGGTGGCACGTGGGGAGGAAGAACTTGTGCGGCGGCTCGAAGAGTGGCGCGCGACGGGTGGAAAGGCAGACGGCATCGTCGCCGATGTGAGCACTTCCGAGGGACGGTGGAAGGTGATTCACTCGCTTCGGGAGCGGTGGGAGCGTCTCGACATCTTTGTCAACTGTGCCGGAACGAATATCCGGCGCAAAAGCGTCGACTACACTATCGAGGAATACCGCCACATCATCGACACCAACGCCACGGCCGCCTTCGAACTTTCGCGCCATCTGTTTCCCTTGCTGAGGAACGCGGCACAATCTGCCGGCAACAGCAGCGGGGCTTCGGTTGTGTTCATCGGATCCACGGCCGGACTTTCCACCGTGCCGACCGGTGCACCCTACGCGATGAGCAAGGCCGCGCTGGACCAACTCACCCGCTATCTGGCGGTGGAATGGGCGTCCGATGGCATCCGCGTCAACAGCGTGGCACCATGGTACATCCGCACACCGCTCGTCGAGGGTGTGCTTTCCGACGAGTTATACTACAATACGGTCATTGACCGCACTCCGCTCGGGCGCATCGGCGAGCCGATCGAGGTGGCCGCCGCCACGGCCTTTCTCTGCGCGGCCGGCGCCTCCTTCATCACCGGACAGACCATCGCCGTCGACGGAGGATTTCTCGCCAAGGGGATGTGATCGCGACTTTTTGAAACGCCCGCGCATTTCGATATGTTTAGGGGATAGAATGTTTTGAAAACCCAATCGTGCCTGATAGAGCGTGATGTCTTCCCTGCGCATTCAGATCCTGTTCGTGCTCGTCCCTGTCACTGTATTCTTCATGACCGGGTGCGAGCTGCTGTCCTCCGGCAACGACTCCGTCGAGGCCCCGCAGGCCGTATCCATGCGCAGCATCGACGAGGAGGCAGTGGCGGAGGCCATGCAGGTCCTGCTTGCCTCCGAACGCTTCCGCGCGCGGCTGCTGTATGCCGACACCCTGCACACGCAGTACCGGGAACGCGTTTTCGTGCCGGTCTGGGTCCGCGGGGAAGGCTTCCCCGCCCGTGTCGCCGGCATCCTGCGCTTCCTGCTGCGGGCGGAGGATCACGGTCTTGACCCGCTCTGGTATCATGCGCCGCAGCTCGAGGCACTACTCGACGATCTTCTGGCAGGACGCGTAGCCGAGGCGAAGCAGGATGAGACACTGGGCACGGTCGAGTTACTATTATCGGATGGGCTGCTCCGTTATTCGAACCACCTTCGCTTCGGTGTGGTGGATCCCCGTCGCATCGATGCGGGCTACCATCTGCCTGTGCAGCGCGGGGGACTACGGGAATTCCTCGAGCCGCTTTCCACCCCGGACATCATCGCCTATCTCACGAACATCCAGCCGACCAACACGCGGTATCTGCGGCTGCAGGCGGCCTATGCCGGCTTCCGCGACATCAAGCGGCTCTATCGCTGGCCGCGCATTCCCGACCTCGGCGTCGACAAGCTCGAAGTCGGACAATCCTCACACGCCGTGCCGGCGCTCGCACAGCGCCTGCTGCTGACCGGCGAGCTCTTCGCTTCGTCGCAGGCACCGCTGCGCGGAACCGTGCAGCTCGTGGATCTCGCGCTGCACTCCTACGAACTCGACAGCATGCGTCTGCAGACACTGGGTTCGTTTGTCTACGACAGCACGCTCGCGCGCGCCGTCATTCGCTACCAGGAGCGGCACGGCCTGCTCGTCGACGGCATCGTCGGCGTGCGTACCATCGCCCGGATGAACCGCGGCGTAGACGCCTATGTGGACCAGATCCGCGCGACGCTCGAGCGCTTCCGATGGCTGCGCTACCCCGAAAGCGGGCGCTATGTGGTCGTAAACATTCCCGAGTACTGGCTGTATGCGGTGAAGGACGGCGAGGTGGAAGCCACCATGTCCGTCTGTGTCGGCGAACCGAGGCCCGCAGGGTATGCCGCGCAGTACCAGGTGTACCAGCAGACCGGCAAGCGGCGGCACGAACCGAAGAATCACGAGACGCCGCAGATCACAGGCGAATTCACGCATTGCATCGTCAATCCCTTCTGGCATGTGCCGTGGAGCATCGCCGCACGGGAGATTTATTATTCCGCGAAGCGCGACAGCAACTATCTCAACAAGGGACGCTACAAGGTCTACTACCGCGATTCGCTGGTCGACGCCAGTTCGATCGACTGGGCCGAGCACAATCCCTACAGCATGCCCTACAAGTTCAAGCAGGAACCCGGCAGGGGCAACGCGCTCGGTGCGATCAAGTTCATGTTCCAGAACGACCACAGCATCTACCTGCACGACACCCCGCAGCAGTGGGCGTTCAAGCGCGCCGTGCGCGCGGTGAGCCACGGCTGCGTGCGCATCGCCAAGCCCATGGACTTCGCGCGCTACCTTCTCGACGGCACGCCAGACTGGGACGTGGCACGCCTGCAGCAGACCATCTGGAGCGGCGCGCGCAGCAAGCCCGTCTTTCTCAATCAGAAAACGCCTCTGTTCATCGACTACTACACCGCCTGGGTCGACGACGCCGGCGTGCTGCAGTTCCGCGACGACATCTACCGCAAGGACGCCATCCTCACCCGCCTCTTCCAGCGCATGCGCGAACACGCAGGAGCGTGATCACCCCTCCCCGTCGCATCCATTGACATTTCGGATAATTCTTCTTATTTATATCCCTTCCATCGCAACTCCCGATCAAAACCGACGTACCTCTGGCCCGACGCTGCTTCGCCGGGCGTGTCAATGAGTCTATTCACTGTTCCATGTTTCATTTTCCGAAAGGAATCGCAATGCAGGTTGCGAAGAAGATAGCCGTGTGGTTACTGGCGGTGATCGCCGTGGTAGCCGCGGGGGGATACACATACATGCAATCGGCCTTTCCGAATGTCGGCGAGGCACCGGACATCACCGTGGAAGCGACGTCCGAGCGGCTGGCGCGCGGCGAATACCTCGCGCATCACGTCGCGGGCTGCATCGACTGTCATTCCACGCGCGACTACAGCCGCTTCGGTGCCCCGATGGTCGAGGGCACGATGGGACGCGGCGGAGAGAAGTTCGGCGAGGAAATGGGATTTCCCGGCAATTTCTATTCCCCGAACATCACGCCGCATCACCTGGGCGACTGGACCGACGGCGAAGTGTACCGGGCCATCGTCTCCGGTGTGAGCCGGGACGGACGCGTGCTGTTTCCGGTGATGCCGTATCCGGATCTGGGAAAAATGGACCGCGAGGACATCTATTCCATCATCGCCTACATCCGCACGCTCGAGCCCATCGCGTACGATCCTCCCGCATCCGAGGCGTCATTCCCGATGAGCCTGATCATGCGCACGATTCCCGCCGAGCCGGCGCATGCGCCGCGACCGGATCCGTCGGACAAGCTCGCCTACGGCAAGTACATGGTCATGGCTGCGGGCTGCACACATTGCCACACACCAATGGAGAAGGGCGAGCCTCTGCCCGGGAAACTCTTCGCCGGCGGCTCGGAATTCGCGCTGCCCGCTGGCATGCTGCGGTCGACCAATATCACACCCGACAAGGAGAGCGGCATCGGCAACTGGACCGAGGACATGTTCGTGCAGCGTTTCCACATGTACGTCGACTCGGTGTATGTCGAGCCAAAGATCGGTCCGCACGATTTCCAGACCATTATGCCCTGGCTGTTCTATGCCGACATGAAGGAGGAAGACCTGCGCGCGATGTACGCCTACCTGCGTACGGTGCCTGCCGTCCCGAACGCCGTCGAGCGCTTCACACCGGCGAAATAATCCGCCGTCCTTTCCCAAGGCGCCGGAGGGACGCGGGAAACTTTTTTCCCGGGATAGCCAGATGGGTTGCAACTTGATGCAGAAATTCCGAATTTCAGATACGGTTGGTCTTTGTACCGCGGACGTTTGATCCCTCCCGTGCATAACCGTTTCCGCACACATTCCGCCGCCACCTCCATCCACATAATAGAAAGGAAGCCGCCTATGCGTACGTTGTTCCGGACTTCAGTTCTCGCGCTGCTTCTTGCGCTTCCCACCCTCGTCAACGCACAGGGCACAACCGCACGCTTCCCGCTGCTCGAACAGTTCACCGGCACATGGTGCCCGTATTGTCCGTACGGCGCGGATTCGGTGAACAGCATTCTTGGCTACATCCCTAACGCGCGCGCCCTCGCCTATCACAATAACGACCCGATGTCCACGCCTGATGGCGACGCCGTGACGCAACACCTGCTGACATCCAGCTACCCATCGGCAGCCATTGACCGCCTGCTCGTAAACCTCTCGACCGGCGCTGCCATCGCGATATCACGGACGTACTGGGGTGCAGTGATGTCGCAGCGCGCGCAGCAGGCATCGCCGATGTCGATCAATGTCACCGGCACTTATCATCAGGACACCCGGCAGATCCAGGCCACGGTGACGATGAACGCCCTGTCCGCGATCTCGGGCACGCTGCACTATAATGCCGTGCTGAGCGAGGACGATCTTGACTACCCCCAGAAAAAAAATGTCAATGGTTCGACCATCACGTTGAGTCCGTACTATCACAAGCGGGTCGTGCGCAAGATGATCACGGGCGCCTACGGCACGCAGATGACCACGAGCGGCATGGCCGCCAACACCACGAACACCCAGTACATCACCTATACCGTGCCGTCGAACTATGACATCAGCAAGTGCAAGCTCGCCGTCTTTGTCACGACGGTGGTGAACCTGACGGTGAACGGCCAGCCGCGTCCGACGCTGATGGCCATCCAGCAGGCATGGCAGGAGCCGGTGCTCACCTCCCTGTCGGTCATTCCGGTCGAACTGATCAGCTTCAGCGCCACGCAGGAGCAGGACGTCGTGCGCGTGCACTGGCGCACTGCGACGGAGAACAACAACCGCGGTTGGTTCGTCGAGCGCCGCAGCATCGATGGCGACTGGTCGGACCTCGAATTCGTCAGCGGCTACGGCACGACCAACGAGCAGCAGCAGTACGAGTATGTCGACCGCACGGTGCGTCCGTTCGAGACCTACGACTACCGCCTGCGTCAGGTGGACTTCGATGGCAGCACCGAGTATTCGCCGGTGTACCGCGTGATGGCAGCCCCCGTGCCGACCGAGACACGCCTGCTTCCGAACTATCCGAACCCCTTCAACCCGAATACCTGGATCACCGTCGAGCTCGCGCAGGACAGCGACATGAACGTGTCGGTATACGACATGCTCGGCCGCCACGTCCGCACGCTCGCGTCTGGCACGCACAAGGCCGGTGGCCATGTGCTCGAGTGGGACGGCACCGATGCTTCCGGCATCGCCCTCCCCTCCGGCATCTACTTCACGCGGCTGGTCACCCCGCACCACACCGCCACCCAGCAGATGCAGCTCAGCAAGTAATCTTTTCGATGGAAGCGGACGGCAATCCGTCCGCTTCCATTTGTTTCCTTTTTCCCGTGGATGCCCTTCAAGGACCACCATATCTTTTGTAGCGACATCCCGCATGCACGACTCCCGGCCTCCGGCCGGGAGTTTTTTCTGACATCCCGCCATCCATGCTTCCGGCCTCCGGCCGGGAGTTTATTGATTGAATAGAAAACGGCCCGACGGAAAGAGATGCGGAACCGCCGGGCCGCGACGTCGTTGAAGCGCGAGGCTTCACCGACTCTTTGGAGATGAGAGAGAGAGAGGTTGCGCCACGCAAGCGCAACCGGAAAAAGGTACGGCGGCACGGGAGGATACGCAATAGAATAGGGGGTATATATCCCATTATTTTCAGTTTATTTTCGTTTCAACCGCTGCTCCATCGATGCATCAGGGAACCCATGCACGATTTTCAGGATCGTGCAGAATTTCTCACGAATATACTCCCTAGCGTTTCGAGATATTTTCGGACCGGAGCTTCCTTTCAGATGTGGAAACCGACGGGCCAGGGTTGCGGGTGCGGCGGATTGAGGCGCTGGAAGCGCTCCTCCACCTTGCGGAGGAATTCCACCACGATGGTGCCGTAGCACTGTGCCATGTCGATGGCGGCCAGACGCGCACGCGGAGATTCCGCCTCGTCGATACCGCTCCCCAATACGTCAAACGGCGAGATCATTTCGATCTCGCCGTTTTGCTGCTGCCCCTCTAGGGCTCGAACCTAGACTTTCCTGATCCAGAGTCAGGCGTGTTGCCAATTACACCAAGGGGCAATCATTACGTCCTACAAGTATAAGAAATGTCTTCGACGAAGGCAAGAGAGCAAATAAAAGATTGTTTGGGGTTTATTCCAGCCTCTGTGCCTCTGTGCCTCTGTGCCTTTGTGCCTCCTACCGCAGCACCGCGAACCTCCCCACGTGCTCCACGTTCTCCCCGCCGAGGGAAAGCACGAGCTTGAAGAAATACACGCCGTTGGCAAGGGCGTCGCCGTCGGCGTCGCGGCCGTCCCACGCGATGCGGTTGAAGCCGACGCGCAGGTCGCCGGGGAAGGACTCGATCTCACGGATAAGACGGCCGGCCACAGTGTACAGCTTGAGCCGCACGCCCTCGGGCGCCTCGGCGCCGATGACGCGGAAGGTGAAGTCGGCGGGGCCGGCGGTGGGACTCGGATACGGGATGACCTGGTCGAGCCGCGCCTGCCGCGAGACGTTGAAGCGCACCTGGTAGGGAATGGTGTCGGCGGCGTTGCCGCTGGCGTCCTTGCCCGACACGGCGAGGAAATGCAGGCCGTCTTCCAGCTCGGGCGTGAAACGGATGCGCAGCTTCTCCTCTCCGCTGCCCGGTTCGTACGACACACGCGCGTCGCTCATCAGCCAGATGCGCCGCCCGTCGAGAAAGAGCTGCACGCTGCTGGTGTCGGTCACGGGCAGCGGCGAACGGTCGCGCAGGTGAATCTCGATCAGCGGCTCCGGCGCCACGAAATCACCGTTGGCGATCCCGGCCCCGTCGAAGGTGACGTCGAGACGCGGGGCCTCGCCGTCGCGTCCGGACGCGAAGCGCTTCGAATACACGTTGTTGGCGCGGTAGTACTCCGTCCCCTCGCCCGCGGGATCGATGCCCAGCTCGAAGCCGTGCGAGCCGCGCAGTCCGGCCGTGGGCAGCACGAACTCCACCTCCACGCCGCCGTCGGGATCGGGCGCGACGGCGGGCAGCGCCTGCTCGAGCACAATGGTGCTGCCGGGCACGGCCAGGCGCACGCTGCGCGCCGCGGACGCCACGCGGCCGCCGTTGTACACCGTCGCGCGTACGGTGACGGGTTCGCCTTCGAGCACGGAATCGGGCTCGCTCTCCACTACCTGCGAGGTGATGCCGAGCTCGGGGAAACGCGAAAGGTAACCGAGACGCAGGGAACGGAGTACCGGACTCGCAAGTCCGCTTTCATCGCTCAGCCGCGCCTCCAGGCGCAGGAAGGCCGACGGCAGCGGATTCAACGCCGCAAGCGAGACCTCGCTCCCGGGCGGAACCGCGTTCCACTCGCCGACGAGCGTGTCGGGCGCGGAGCTTCCGGGCGTGGCGCCGGGCGCCCCGGCGCGCAGGGCGTACAGCCGCAGGTTCACGGTGGCGGACGTGCCTCCCCCATCACCTTCCCAGCGCAGCGACGAGATGCTGTTGGCCGGTCCGATGACCGGCGTGCGCAGGACGCCCTCGGTGGCGCGCACGCGCAGCGTGTCGCGCGCGACGGCGGTGCCGAGCACGAAATGCTGTTCCCGCACATTGGCGGGTTCGGCACGTGTGCCAATCAGCACATACGAATCGCGGAAGCCCACGCTGTCGATAAGCGTGGCGCCGAAGGTCGCGAGCGCCTGGCGGAGTTCGGGCGAGATGTTCGTGCCGTCGGGAGCGGTCGGTGGATAGCCGTTGGCGTCGTCACGTATGGCAACCATCAGGATATGGTCATCCGGTATACCGTTCACATACGCGGCCATCTGTGCCGCGACGGCGCGTCCCTCGTAGGTGTCGAAATGCAGCGAGTCGACGAGACGGCCGTACACGGGCTCGACCACGGCGAGGTTGAAGCCGCGGCGGTCGGTGCTCACCTGTGTGCCGCCGATGCGGAGGATGGTGTGCTTGAAGGGACCGTTGAATCCGCCGGATGCTGCCTCCAGCTCCAGCGCGCGTTCGCCGAGCTGCAACCCGCCACCGGATGCGTCTTCCAGCGCCTCGGTCTGTGTCATGGCAAACTGTCCGGCCTCGCTCTGCCGCCACTGCTCGTCGGCGATGGCGGAGGATTCCAGCGTGAAGCTGCGTGTGGCGGACCAGCTCTCGGGCCCGGCGCTCGTGCGCAGACGGGCGCGCCAGTACCACACGCCGTCGCCCGCGGACAGCGGGGCCTCGATGGCGGTGAAAACCGTGCCCAATCCTGCGGTCATGGCGCTGCGTCCGCTGGTGAATGCGACGTCGCGCGCGAATTCGATTTCAGCTTCCGGCGCAAGCGAGACATCGGGCACGAAGGTCGGGTTGGCGAGAAGGACGTCGATGCGGCCCGCATCGCGGCCGAGCACCGCGCGATCGAGCGGGAAGATCTGCGCGAGTCCGCGCGGCAGCACGTTCACCGTGAGCGCGGCGCTGTTGTTGCTTTCGTCCTTCTCGACGATCGCGTCGTCGGGATCGATGGTCACGCGGATCTCCGCACTCCCGTCGATGCCCGCGAAGTCGTAGCGCCATTCGAGCAGCGTGTCCACCGCGAACGGCGGCAGCAATCGACGTTCGCTGAAATGTTCCGTACCCCCGCCGCGCACGGTCAGCAGCACCGCCACGCTGTCGCTCGCGCAGAGCCCGTCGTTGTGCAGGCGTGTGCGGATCAGGGCCTCGGACTGCTCGACGAGAATGCCGGGTTCGGTGGAGAGATCGCTCTCCCGCACGGCGAACTCGGGCGTGCGCGCGAGCGGGATGCGTGTGGCGGGGTCGCCGAGCAGCGTGACCTGGTTGATGGTGTTGATCGAGGCCTGGTCGCCAACGCCGTAGGCGCGTGTCAGTTCCCGCTTGCCCAGCATAACGATCTCGCCGTAGGTGCGCGCGGCGCTGTCAATCAGCCCGCGGAACATGCCGCGGCTGAGCACATAATCAATGTTCAGAATGCCGAGTCCGGACGTACCCAGCGCCGCCACCGCGCCGTTGCGCGGCGACATGACGAAGCGCTCGTTGAGGCCGGTCTCGAAGGGCTCGGCGAAATGCGCGGTATTGCAGGACATCGTGACGAAAAAGATGTACTTGTCCTCGTTGTCGAAGATGTCGGGCCGCTCCACGCCCACGTCGATCACCCGTGTGCCGCCGTGTCCGGCGAAGAAGAACCATGACACGCCCTGGTTGACCTCGTGGATGAGCGTGTCGAGGTCGTCGTAGCTGACGAAGTCCAGCGTCTTCTTGACGATGAGGCGCGTCTCGATGCAGTTGGGTTCCACCCAGAGCTGCGAGAGCGCATCGATGATCGGACGCAGCATCACGTCCTGTTCGAAGGGATTCTCGCCGCCGACAGAAAAGAGGATGCGGTCATCCCATTCCCGCACCGGGGCGCGTTCGTAGGCGAGGATCTTGTCGATGACCGCGTCGGCCTGCGCCGGGGATTCCGCGGGAATGCGTCCCACGCCCAGCGCGGGCGTGACGTCGAAGGACATCTCGTTGAAATACGCGTAGTAGTTGTCGCTGACGGGATTGCCGTAGGCGGGGATGTAGTCGACCTTGCTGGAATTCGCCTTCCGCTGTTTCGCGTCATAGCTGGCGTCGCCGAGCAGCAGCAGGAAGCGCGGCCGCGGCGCGGGGGCGTTGTTCCACATGTCCTCGACAAAGGCCCGGATGGCCCGCGGGGACTTGTGTCCGTGCCCGTAGGCGTCGTAGAGTTCGTCGACCTCGGCCACCACCACGGCGTAGCCGTCGCTGTCGCGTCGGTGACGCGCCAGACGCTCCGCCTGTTCGCGGAACGCGCGATGCGTCACGAGCAGGTAATCAGCCTGCGCCGCGCCGCCAACGTAATCCGGCACGCGGAAGCGCGTCACCGCGAAGGGAGACAGAATGTCGGCCTCCGTATAGAGGAAATACCGTCCCGCGCTGTCGAGCGCCATCCGCGCCTCTCCGCCCGCGCTTGTGATGTTCACGAGGCGATTGCCATTCGTACGGTCGTAGCCCCGGAGCGCAAGCGTGCCCTCTGGCAGCGTGACGCGGTAGCGCGCCGGGACGTCGGCCCCCGCGTACCGCGCCGCGGCATGCAGGTCCAGTGGTGTCGCGGCAGATGCGAGCGTGGCGGAATACCGCAGCTCGGCCCAGTCCACGAAAAAGCGTTCGATGCTGCACGCGGGATTTTCCGGCGGACAGATCACGATGCCGGGATTGGTGAAAACCAGTTCGTTGTCCGTGCCGCGCAGCAGTCCCGCCGGCACGGAGAATTCCACCATCGCCCAGTTGTAGGGCGCGATGCGCGCCTCGCCGATGACACTGCCGTTGAGCGTGGCGCGCAGCAGGCTGGTGTCGCGCGAGGCGCCGCGGGCGCGGATGCGTAGGACGGCGGCACGATCGGCGGGGGACTGCAGCGCGAAGCGCGCGCGGATGCTGTCCTGCCGCTGCGCCGCGTCGCGCTTGAGCAAGTACGACCACATCCAGCCCTCGCCCGTCACCCGGTCGGTGACCAGCATGTCGGTGTATTCGAAATCCCCGCGATGGTATTCACGATCCTCTTCCAGGTGCAGGAGCATGGGGAAGACGTCCAGAGGCACGGCCGCGGGATGGGACGACGGCGCGACGTCGGACTCGCCCCAGCGCCTGCCGGGCGCGCCAGTCCAGGAGAGCAGAAACACATTGTCGTTGGACCATTCGTCGAAGTACTCCTCGCCCTCCCCTGCCTTCCTTGGCGCGAAGAAGGTCACGGCGTCACCGGGATCGAAGCGTCCGTCGGCCGCGCCGCTGACATCGATGGGCACGTCCTCCCCGCGGAGCGTGAGCCGTAGCAGCGCGGGATCGACGCCGGCGGGATTCCAGCCCGCGGCCACGGCGTCGTCATACGTGAGGCGGTACATGCCCTCCGCGCGCGTCGTAAGACGCAGGTACTCCTCTCCCGCCCGCAGCGGCGCAGGGCCGGACGGAAGTCCGTTCGAGAAGGCCGGTATCCCCGCTGCCCTCGGCGATGCGAGAACACGCGTTTCCGCCACGAGTCGCAGGTCGTAGCGCGCCTCGCGCAGCCAGGACAGCATGCGCGCGCGCGCGTCGTAGCGCGCGGGCGAGAGGCGCAGCGCGCCGAAGCGCCGTCCGTCGCGCACCGTGACCGGAAGCAGTTCCGCATGCGGCGACGCGGTCGCCGGAGTTTCCGCACCGCCGAAAGGCGCAAGTTCTCCCGCGACAGTTTCCTCAACGCGCGGTCCCTCGACAAGCGAGAGCGACATTCCCTCCGGCAGTTCGAACTCCAGCACCCGCACCGGCAGGGCCGGGAGTCCCGGCACGAAGCGCAGCTCGTAGCCCGGCATACGCACTTGTGCGTACGGGGGCTCGCCGGGCATGTCCAGCAGGCGGGGTTCGTGATTGCGCATGATCACGCGCCAGCCATCGGGCGTGGCCTCGCTGCGCAGCGGTTCCGCGCCCTCGCGCTGGGCGGCGAGAGGGAGGGTCGACAGCAGAAGGAGGATGGCGATCGTCAGGGTCTTGCGCATAGGGATTGCAGCACGTCGAGATAATTTTGGGACAATGAGTCAAGATCGTAATTCTCCCGCACATGCCGCGATGCATTTCGCGCGTACCGCGCGCGGAGGGCGGCATCGGCGGCGAGGCGCCGCAGGGCGTCGGCGAGTGCTCCGGCATTGCCCGGAGGAATGGCGATGCCGGCGTCAGCCGCGTCGAGGATGGCGCGCGCCTGTCCTTCGACCCCCAGCACCATCGGCACACCCGCACCCATGATCTCGAACATCTTCGAGGGAATGACCGTGCGGAACAGCGGCGTATCGCGCAGCAGCACCATCGCGGCGTCGAGTTCCGCGAGCATTTCCGCGATGGTCTCGCGCGGCTGCCGGTCGAGGAAGGTGACGTTGGCCTGTCCCGCCGCGCGGCGTTTCAATTCCTCCTTTCGCGCACCCTCGCCCACGAAAACAAA
>JAGTUZ010000018.1 GCA_018224415.1 Bacteroidota bacterium
CTGCAGTCCGTCCGTCGGCGCGGGAGGGATGTCGGGGATGGCGCCGGGAAACCACGTGCCGAGCTGTGCGAGCAGCGGGGTCGTGTCTTCGTCGCGGGGCACAAGGCGCGCGAGCAGATGCAACAGTGGCAGGAAGCCGTCACCTGCACGGAAGGACACGCGCAGGGTGCGTGCGCCGTCGACCTGCATCTCGGCAGCGGCTTCACGGAGGAAGCGCGTCTTGCCGCTGCCTTCGGGCCCTTCGACCAGAAGCAAACGGGTGCCGGCCGCGGAATGCCCGCGCGCTTCGCGAACACGGGCCGCTTCCTGCGGTAGCGGGACGTCAAGAAGTCTGAGAATGCTGCTGTCTTCGCCGGCCTCGAGCGCCGGGGGACGCCCGAGAAAGGCGGCAGCCGCGGCATGCAGTTCCAACGCGCTGCGGAAGCGGCGCTGGGGCTGCTTGGCAAGCAGCAGCGCGATCCACTCGGCGAACGGCGGGGGAATGTCGGAGTTCAGTGTCGGAATATCGTCATGCAGATGCGCACGCAGTACGTCCACCGCCCGTTCACCTTCGAACGGCGGCACACCGGTGAGCAGTTCATACAGGACGCATCCCAGCGCGTAGAGGTCGCTTGCCGGGGTGGGTTCCTCGCCACGAATGCGCTCCGGCGCAAGATATTCGATGGTGCCACTGATACCGCGCGGCCGGGTGTCGTTTCCATCGGCACCGCCATCCGTTGCCTTTCCGTCATCCGCCGCCTTTCTGCCATCCGCTGCCCTTCCGTCAGGTGTTGCGTCGTCGGGCAGTGCGTTGGTGGTGGAGGTCGCGATTCCGAGGCCGAAATCCATCAGTCGCGGTGTGGCGCCGTCATGGAAGATATTTGCCGGTTTGAGGTCGCCGTGCAAAACGTGCTGGGCATGGATGAACGCGAGGGCAGCGGAGAGGTCGTAGACCAGCGAGGCGAAACGTTCGGGGTCGAGTGTCCCGTCGCGGCGCACGTCGGTGGGCGACAGCGGAGTGCCGTCCACCCACTCCATGACGAAATACGGATGTCCATCCTCCAGATACCCGAAATCGAACATGCGCACCAGCGCGGGATGTTCGAGCCGCCCGAGCAGGCGGAATTCGCGCTGCAGGCGCGCGTACTGTTCCTCGCCTGCCGCATGCAGCACCTTGACAGCGACGGCGCGGCCGTCGTCGCGTCGGGCGCGGTAGACGGTGCCCATGCCGCCGCGTCCGGCGAAGGATTCGACGGTGCAGCCGGGGATCTCGGGAAAGGGTTCAGGGTGTACTGTCATCACGACCAGACTTCGGTTCTCATGAACTGATTATGGTTTTCACGACCAGACTTCGTTTTTCGCCTCACGCGTCATCAATTCCTGCGTCGCCTCCACCGGATCCTTGCCGTGGAAGAGGATGGCGTGCATTTCCCGGACGATGGGCATGTCCACATTGTGCCGCAACGCCAGTTCGTGCGCCGAACGCGTCGTATCGACACCTTCGGCCACCATGGTCATTTCGCCGAGCACCTCGTGTACGGGACGCCCACGACCGATTTCCTCTCCGACATGGCGGTTTCTGCTGTGGCGGCTCATCGTTGTGACGACAAGATCGCCAAGTCCCGACAGACCTGCAAACGTATGCGCATCGGCGCCAAGCACCTCGCCGAGACGGCGGATTTCCGCGAGTCCGCGCGTGATCAGGGCGGCTTTGGTGTTGTCGCCGAAGCGCGAACCGTCGCAGATGCCCGCGCCGATGGCGATGATGTTTTTGAGCGAACCGGCGAGTTCCACACCCACGACGTCGTCGCTTCCGTACACGCGGAAGAAGTCGGTCATGAAGGTCTCGATCACCGTCGCGGTGGTCGCGCGGTCGATCGATGCGGCCACGACGGAAGTGGGACGCCGATTGCAGACCTCCTCGGCGTGGCTGGGTCCCGACAGGATGGCATAGCGTCCGGCCGCAAACCCCGGCAGCACGTCGGATACGACCTCGGACATGCGCAGCAGCGAACCGTTTTCGATGCCTTTGGCCACGTTCACGAGCAGCGTATCGCCGAGAGAAGCGACGGGAAGACGCGCAAGCACGCTGCGAAGGAACTGCGACGGCGTGGCGAGGACAAGCATGTCCTTGTCCGCCGAGACTTCTTCCACGTCCGCGGTGACCCGCATGTCCGCGGGAATGGCCACGTCGGGGAGGTAGACGGTATTGCGGCCGGTGATGCGGATGTTCTCCACATCGCGCTCCGACCAGGACCACAGTGTCACCTGCGCACCCTTGCCGTGCAGGAGCTCCGCCAGCGTGGTTCCCCAGCTTCCGGCTCCGAGTATTCCGATTTTCATGTCCTGAATCATTATTTCTTCACCAGTAAAATCCGACATCCGTCTTTCTGCCTTTCCGGGGAAAAACAAAACGTGCGGACCCCGCAGCGGGACCCGCACGAAAAAACCGTTGCGCGCCCGGGTTCAGAAGAAGAACATGCGCATCGAGGAGCCGGCCTTGCGGCCTAACAGCTTGAGCTTGCTGAAGCGGTTTTCCGAACCCTCGATGAGGCGCTTGATGTTTGAACGATGCGCATAGAAAAGCAGCAGCGTCGTCGCGATACTGAAAATGATCAACGTATGATAGCTTGGGATGTCGTCGTGGAACACGTTGAAGCGGATGAACAGCGACGAGGGGAAGGCGGTTGCGGCGCTCAGCGAGCCCAGCGACACGTAGCCGGTGGAGAAGAGCACCAGGGCGAACACAATCAATGCGATCGAAATGTCGATGGGCGCGATGCCGACGAGCATGCCGGCCGCGGTGTTGATGCCCTTGCCACCCTTGAAATTCAGGAATACGGAGAATATATGTCCCAGCACCGCCGAAATACCGGCGATGATCTGCACCACGGTGATGTCGTCGAAGGGCGTGCGGTTGTTGAAAGGAAAATCGCCGTAATGCAGGCGTGCGATGACCAGCACCGCGAAGAGTCCCTTCAGGATGTCACCCGTCTGCACGAGCAGGCCGAGTTTCCATCCGAGCGCACGCATCACGTTTGTGCTGCCGATGTTTCCGCTGCCGTGCTTGCGGATGTCCGTGCCGGCGAGCCAACGTCCGACCAGCAACCCGGTGGGAATGGAACCGACGACGTAACTGAGGATGATTATGAGGCTGAGAAGATACATTCGGGACCTGTCTGTGCGTAATGCAGAGAACTATTCAACTTATTGGATTTAGCAGACAAAATCAACGGAATTACCAGTGACCGTCAATATTTCGACACCGTGCGGGGCGATAGTTGCTTTCCACCGGACGAAAACGGAAGTTGTCTTTTCCATGCCGCAAATTACCTATATCGACACCGAATCGCCGCGTCGCGGACGGAAACATGTCTCCGGAACGGGGCAGCGGCATCGCCTTTTCTGGAGGGCTGTTGCGACGCTGCTCGTGCGCCATCGCGTGCTGCTGCTTCTGCTGTTCGCGGGATACCGTTTCGTCGGACTCGGCACAGGTGAGATGCAGCAATGGGACGAAGCGATTTACGCGCTGCGCACCCAGGTCATTTTCCAATTCGGAGCGGTGTGGGACCAGTCGCCGTTCATGCTCGGCGGCGTGTACTATTCCGCCCATCCGCCGCTGTACGTGTGGAGTTCCACCGCGCTGTTGCTGCTGTTCGGCGACCATCTGTGGGTGTACCGGCTGACCTCCGCGGTGGCGGGCGCGCTGATGGTGCCGCTGCTCTACCGTCTCTCGCGCCTCCTGCAGCCGGCACTGCGATCGCTGGTGGTGGCGGGACTCTTCGCCGTGCTTCCGCTCGCGGCGCTGTACTCGCGCCTCGGCCAGCTCGACATGCTGCTCACGCTTTGCATGACCGCGGCGCTGTATTTCGCCATGCGTTCGGTGCGGTACGGAAAGGCGACGGACACGCTGCTGGCCGGCGTGACGCTCGGAGCCGCATTGATGACCAAGCTGTTTTTCGCCCTCGCGGTGC
>JAGTUZ010000019.1 GCA_018224415.1 Bacteroidota bacterium
CAGGCACCGGAGCGATCGCGACACTGCGCTTCCAGGTGCTGGTCGGTTCGGGAATGATGACTCCGCTGCGCATCGATCCGGATTTCGCCTTCACTTCCGGGCGCGCGAGGGTGGAGAGCCGCATCGATGGCACTTTCACGCTGATCGATTACTGCGCGGCGGATGGCGTCCGGTACATCAACAGTGCGGGCAGATTGCAGCTGCTGCCCAACCGCCCGAACCCGTTCAACACCTCGACAGTGATTGAATACGCGATCGCCGAGGAAGGCGTGGCTGATCTGCGCGTGTATGACCGCATGGGCCGCGAGGCGGCCGTGCTCGTGTCGGGACAACAGACGGCAGGACGCCACCGCGTCTCGCTCGACGGCGCCCGTCTGCGGCCCGGCGTCTACTTCGCGGTACTGCGCAGCGGCACCGAACAGGTCGTGCGCAAACTGCTGCGCATCGAGTAGCGTCCGTCACGCAGACGGACGCGAGGACGCAGGGACGATCCGCCGGACCGTCCCGTGTATTCGCCTGGCGCGTCGATGGAAAAATTCATCGGAGTCCGATTTCTCCTGATGTCAGAATTTTCTGTACATTCCTTTTTTTCCAACCTGCACGGTTGTCATATGCAGTTACGTTTTCTGATTCTCCCCCTTCTCCTGTTGTTGGGCTGGCACGCCTCGGCGCAGGACGACACTCCGGGTTTCCGCGACGTCATGCGCTTCGGTGTGTACGGCGGCCCACAGTTCAATTTCCACAGCGGGACGTACGAGGCGCTCGACCGTACCGCCATCTGCGGCGTCTGCGATTTCGAGAGCGGCGACATGATGAAGTTCCGTTTCGAGGCGCTGCTGGAAATTCCCTTCACTCCATCGTTCATGTTCAGCGCGCGTGTCGGGCTGCAGGATTATTCCGGGCAGTTCGATCGCGACAATTATTATGTCGGACAGGTGGCGCAGCCGACGGGTCCGCCCGCGGACTTGATCGTCGACCACACCTTCGACAACGCGCTGTCGTATCTGACGGTAACGCCCGGCATTCTGTGGTTTCCGATGGAAGCGCCGTTGCATCTGAATTTCGGACTGGGGTTCGGATTCCCGATGAGCAAGGACTATACGCTGCGTGAGGAAATGGTCTCCCCGCAGGGTCTTACCTTCAGCGACGGGACACGCGACCACATCATCCGCGACGAGGAAATCCATGAAGTCAACGGCCTGCGTTTCGCCCTGGAAATCGGTGCCGGCTACGACATTCCGGTCACGCGCAATCTGCTGCTCACGCCCGCCGCCGGATTCAGTCTTCCGCTCACGCAGGTGACGGGACGCGGCGACTGGTCGGCCTCCGCGCTGGCGGCCGGTCTCGGGCTGCGCTGGGCCATGATCCCTCCCGAAAAGCCCGCGCCACCCCCACCGCCTCCTCCGCCGCCACCGCCTCCGCCACCCGAGAAGGTTCCGCCTCTTGCGGCGTCGCTCAATGTCAGCGGCCTCGATCCTGATGGTGGTACGTCGGATGTGTCGAGCATCACCATTGAGGAAGTGCGCACCGTGGAGCGTTACCCGCTGCTCACCTACGCCTTTTTCACCGAGGGCGACGCGTCGACGCCACTGCGCCAGAACCTGCTCAGCCGCGAGCTGGCACAGACCTTCTCCATCGACGACGCGCGCGGACAGGAGCTGGAGATCTACCGCAACATGCTCAACGTGATCGGTCGGCGCCTGCTCGACCGTCCGCAGGCGAAGATCACCCTTACCGGTACCAATGCCGACTTCGGTGTCGAGCAGAATGCCTCGGACCTCTCACGTCAGCGTGCCGAGACCGTGAAAAAGTATTTCACCGACGTGTGGGGCATCGACGCGAAGCGCATCACCGTTCGCTCGCGCAACCTCCCGACCGATCCGTCGGCGAAAGACGATCCGAAGGGCCAGGCGGAAAACCGCCGCGTCGAAATCACCTCGAACGACGAGGAAGTGGTCGGACCGATCCGCCGTGAGGAAACCGAATACAACGCCTCGCTGGCCGGATTGCTGCTCGAACCAACCGTCGACGCGCCCAACGGCATCGACCGCTGGATCCTGCAGGTGCGGCAGGGACAGAAGACGCTGTTCGAAAAAGAAACCCGCGGCAGCGCGCCGGAATCGTCCTACACGATGGACATCACCGGAGACATGTTCCAGGTCAACGGCGAGCCGCTGCAGGTCAGCTTCGGTGTCCGTGATCGCAGGGCGCAGGAGAAATCGCTGCGTAAGGAAATCGCGATGAACACGCTGACACTTGAACGCAAGCGCGAGGAGCGCATCGGCGACGTGAGCGTCAACCGCAGCAAGCTGATCCTCTTCGACTTCGATCAGGCGACGATCTCCGGTCGCAATCGCGCCATCATCAAGGAAGTGTCAAGCACCATCACACCGAAATCCCGCGTCTCCATCGTCGGCTATACCGACGCCCTTGGCGAGGCGGAATACAACGTGAAGCTGTCGCAGCAGCGTGCCGAGGCCGTGCGCAAGTCCTTCGGCAAGGTGCTGGACGGAATCGACGTGACCACGCAGGGCGTGGGCAGCACGCAGTTGCTCTTCTCCAATGAGACACCCGAGGGCCGCTTCTACTGTCGTATGGTGCAGGTCATCATCGAAACCCCCGTCGAATGACCTTACGGCCAACGCCGGACGCCTCTTTCGCCGACACGACATATCCCCTGAAAACAGGACTTGCCCCGTTGGGGCAAGTCCTGTTTTCAGGGCGGCTGCTCCATTATTGGACATGGGCTCATTTTTCTCTATTATCATTTGTTGCACCATTACCCCTCACGAGAGAGAAGTTGTATGGCACGCCTTGTTTCCCCTCTCGCAGCTACTGCTTTGTTCTTTTTCCTCTCCATTTCACTCTTCGGCCAAACCGGGTACTGGGTGAAACAGAACCTGTCGAACGGCATCCCAACGCTGCGCGATATCGACATGTTGGACGAAGACTTCGGGATCGCCGTCGGCGCTTCCGATATCCCCGTCGGCAACCCCGGTTATTCCGGTGTCGCATGGACAACAAACGGTGGGAACACCTGGTTGTTGATGGAAAGCGTCTCGCCCCGGTTCACACCAGAGCTTCCGGACTACACCAGCTGGAATGCGGTGCATATCGTCGACTCGCGCACGGCGTGGATCGTCGGCGACAGCGCCATGATCTACAAAACCGGTGATGGCGGACTGACCTGGACGCAACAGATCGCGCCATGGGATACCATGCAGTATGTGGCCCGTCCGACATTGTACGACGTGCACATGATCGACGGCATGCGCGGCATCGCCGTCGGCGGTGACAACATCAGCACCGGCCCCGGCGGAGAATTCCATCCGCCACAGATCTACCGCACCTTCGACGGCGGCCGGCAATGGATCGACACCTCTCCGACCCTCTCACAGATCAACAACAATACCGGCGCACTGCGTTGCGTTGACTATGTCAGCGGCACCTTTCTCTTCGGTGGTGAATTCGGCAACCTCATCATGGACCAGGGCACTGGCTACCAGGTCATCGAGCCGATCAGTCCTCCTGCCCTCAATTTCATCCATTGGTGGGACGTCGACATCAAGAGTCCAACCGAATTCTTCATGGTCGGGACGCAGTGGCTCAACAATACTCCCGCGGCTTACCGGACAATCAGGCAGGGTACGCGCTTCGCAAGCATGGTACCCGGCAACATCGTC